>QHVD01000522.1 GCA_003222235.1 Gemmatimonadota bacterium
CCGCGCTTGGCGCGGTCACTTCGACCGCCATCGGCGCCTCGCGCGCGTGACGCTGCCCATCTGGCTCTACGTCTCGGTAAGCGGCGTTCTGGTGTACGTCCTCCTCTACGACGCCCGGTCGCTGAGAAGGAACGGCCGGCGGAGAAGGGTGCTAGTGCCGCTTCCGATAGGTGGTCGTCGTGCGGCGCTCAATGGCGGTGACGACGAAAAGGCGGCGCTCCGGGTAGAGGTCGAAGAAGATGCGCCAGTCCCCGAGGCGCCGACGATAGGACCGGAGAGGTTGTTTCGTGAGCTCGAGGCAGTCGCCGGCGGTGGGCGCCTCGCACATCTTCTCGATGGTGGAGAAGACGTGCGCCACCTGGAGAGGGGCGAGGTGCCCCGGCTACGTCGTTGACCACATCGTGCCGCTCAAGCGCGGCGGGGCTGACGATCCGAGCAACATGCAGTGGCAGACCAAGGACGCCGCGAAGGCGAAGGATCGGTGGGAATGAGCAGAGGTCGTAAGCTCGCGTTGGTCGCCGTCATCGCTGTGTTATGGTTTGCCCTGCGGACCTGTCAGCATTCTTCGGCGAGCGTGTGCTCAAGACACTGGAGAATCCGAGAACCAAGTGACACCGGACTATGGCCGGAACACGCAACCGCTCGTGGAATACAGTCTGCTAGCATCTCTGGTGTGCAGGGCGTAGACCTCCAGTACAACTTCGTCTACGTCACGGTGTCGAACGAAGCGTGGAATCGTCCGATTGCTGAGAAGTGTCAGCTCGTAGCGGACATTGAGGATGCCGCTCTCCGTGAGAACGGAAACGTAGCGATCCCGATCATTATCCGATTGACCGGGAGATCACGTCCGGTGGCTGTGAGCCACCACGATGATCTGAGGGGCGACTACTTCGAGGTCGTCGGATGATCAGAGCATGCCGCCGAGACGTTGCCTCAGACCATAGGGAGGGGCGGAGGTAGGGCATTGCTCTGATCGACTCCCACGCTCTACCTCGTCGTCCTCTGTCGCTATCCCGCCGGCATTGCAAACGAGCTGAGGGCCGACGTGGACGAGATCGCCAAGCGCTGTGCGGACCTCGCGGCGGCTGGGTTCATTGAGCCCGTGACGCGGCACTGAACTGCCGAAGCGGGCACGGACCCCCTCCTGGGGTAGGCCGAAAAGCGCGGGAAAAGACCCGTGCGGGGATTTTGGCACAACGGCGAGGGCGACGGGCTGGATCACGGGAGAGAAGGGCTAGAAACCGCCCTGAGCGTTTTGCGCAATTCGGGGACGGCGATCAGTCGATGATCCCCTTCGACCGCAGATAGGTGGCGTGTGTGCCGCTCGGCGGCCCGAAGAAGTGTTGCCGGCCCAGCTCCATCCGGCGGTCGAAAGCACGCCGGTCCGTGAGGTAGATGGGCCAACCCCGGCTCCCCCTCGGCGCGAAAGAGGGCGGCGGTGATCGCGTCGGCCTCGCGGTTGTACTCGGCCATGGCAGCGGTCCACTCGTCGCTGTCCTCGACCTCGAAGCGCTCCTCGTACCGCGCCGTGAGGTCGCGGTCCCGCAGGAGGTGATCGCTGGCAAGGTCGAGGAGGGGTTGGGCGAGGAGGTAGAGGATCGCGTCAGGCGGCAGGGCACCGAGGTCGCGGACCACGCGGGTGGCGGCGAGCCGGTCCTCGGCAGGCAGCACGGCGTCGAGGTACGGCAGCCCACCTCGTTCCGGCGTCGCGGTCGAAGCGAGGAAGACCGTGATGGCCTTCACGTCGGGGTCGCTCACGCTCGTCGGGTCGCGCATCAGCCAGACGCCACTGCTAACGCGGACGGCAGCACGGGGTCAAGAACTCGCGGAATGCAGTCCGCGAACTCCCGTCCGCTGCGTTCGTCCGCTGGCTCCGTTCCGTAGGAAGACGGTGACGGCCTGTGGTATGGGCGGCCCGCCACGGAAGGGAGGGCAGGAGCATGGGACGGACCCGCTGGGCGGTAGCAGCCTTCGCCGTCGTCGCTACCCTGCTCTGGTTCGCCTTCAGCGCCTTGGCCTTCGAGCCGGGGAAGGCACGTTGGTCCATCAAAGTAAGTCCGATAGGTTCGATCCTCGCAACCCCGGGCACAACCGTGTGTTGCCCGGCGACGGAGGCTTCATGAGATCGCTGCTCGCGCTCCTCGTCGTGCTGGCCGTCCCGTTGGTTTCGGCGGCACGCAGTACCCGGTGGCTTGCGACAATACAGAGCGAGCACACGGGCGACACTGCCACGGTGACGCTGAAGGTGCGTGATGCGTGCCGGCTAGTGCTACAGACCCCGCGCGGGTCACAGTTTAGCTGTCCCGGGTGGTGGCACTGCAGCGGCAAGGCGTGCCCAGCCCGTCGGGGTCGACTCACCTTCTTTCGGCTCGATGATCCGCTCGCCGCCACCGACGCGCAGCTGCGATGGCGCCGTGGCGCGTGCGACGCCCATTTCGTGGGGGTGCCACAACCCGGCTTCGACGTCCGGCCCTTTCACTGGCAGTACGCCTGCTTCACCGGTTCACCGTTGCGGCAGTCCGACAGTGGTACGTTCACGCTTGATGTCGGGCGCTGACGAAGACAATTTCCCTCGTCGGCACACGGCGCGCGAATCTCTCCTCGACGGGGCGTCCACGAGCCCAAAGGGTATCCCGGTCAAAACGAGTGTCCCCGAGGGCGCCGACCTCGATCATCCCACCCGCGTGGACCTCGCGGACCTCATCGACGCCACCAAGCTCCCCGACGCCCGTGGCGCGACCAAGAACGACGCCCAATTCCAAGCCGCCCGCATCCCCAAGTTCGACAACCCCCTCGGCGTCGCGGAGGGCGACATCCTGAGCACGGTCGGATGGCTCCACCTGGTCGCGGCCGAGGACGACGGCGACTACCACATCCAGATCAGCCGCACACACGACAACGACCACGGCACGGACTTCCTCATCTTGGAGGTGCCGACGCCAGCACCGGAGTTCGTGGCCGATGCCTCCGTCCGTCCGCGCCTTGAGGCGGTGCGGAGTCTCATTCGGGAGCGGATGTTGCGGAGCCGTGAGCCGTCGCGAAGCGGCTCAGTGCTTACCCATCCGGCCTGCGTGGAGGTCGCCGGGCAACTCTTCTACGACGACCCTCACGTGGGGCATGAGCCGCGTGGCAAGAAGGGCATGAAGGCTGCGACGCTGTGGGGAATTACATCCTATGACGCACATCGCCTTCAGTCGCGGCTGCACGCCGTAGCGACGACGAACTCGCGCCGCGCGGGCGGGGTGCTTCACCGCTCACTCCCTTTTGGCCGGGTCTTCCGCCCGAGCTTCTCCTCAATCGCCTCCACGACGAACTCCATGACCGACGTGGCGGCGGTGTAGTTCCTTCGGGATGCGGGTCGCCAACTGCGTCAAGACTTCTTCGGCCTTCGCCATCAGGCCGCCTTCGTCTTGGAGCCCGCTGGACGCCCAGGACCCCGCCGCCTGCGACGGCGACGACCCGTCTTCGTCCTCGGGGATACGGGCATCACCACGGCCTTCTTCCTGTGCGCCATCTTCTCGGCAACGCCTTCGGCGGACGACCGGGACCACCCGGGCGCCACTTCCCGCGCGCCTTGCGACGACGACGGCGACCGTTCACCGCGCGCTTTCTGGTAGAGACGCCTCCGAGCAAGGACTGGATCGCGGAGCGAACTTCCTCCTGCACCAACCCCCGAATGACCGTCAGCAAGCTACCGTGTCTCGGCATCGACCGCCTCCTTTGCGCTCAAACACTCATCACAGCGCCTCATCGTCAAGAAGCCGCCGCAGCATCCTGCGATGGTCGTTCAAGAAGGCGCGTGTTAGTGCGAAGTGCTCAGTATACGTATATTCGACCCGCTCGATCTTGTCATCGAGGAGAAGATATATCCAGGCATTCGGGTAGTCCATGATCA
>QHVD01000523.1:0-2108 GCA_003222235.1 Gemmatimonadota bacterium
CAGTGGCTTGCGAACGCTGAACCTGAGGGCGTAGCGCAGCGTCAGCCCGTCCCGCGGGTAGGTCCGAGACCCGGCTGACGTGAGGGCGACGATGTGACGGTTGGTGACGACGAGCATCCGCTGCCTCTCCCCATGAGGAGCAAACACATACAGGAGCGAATCCTCTCGAGGGACTGGAGCGGCGCGACGCGCGAACGAGGCCACCGAATCGGGAATGGGAGTGCGTGCGGAGATCCTGGGCTGGTCGCTCAGCAGCGCATACCCCGCCACGGCCGCACCGGCCCCGAACGCCGCTAAACCGAGGTAGCCCGCTGCGCCCAGCCCCACCCCCGGCCGAACCTTCACCCGCTCGCGCGCGGCGCTCGGGAGGGCTTGGACGATTGCTTGGCTCGCGTCCTCCGCCGTCTGGTAGCGCTGCGCTGGATCCTTCTCGAGCATGCGGTGGAGCACCACGGCGAGGGCCTCGGGTACGTCGTTCCGGACCTGCCGGATCGGAACCGGCTCTACGGTCGCCTGCTTCATGAGAATCTGCTGCGCCGACTCGCCGTCAAACGGGGGAGCGCCGGTGAGCATCTGGTACAGCACGATACCGAGGCCGTAGATGTCCGACCGGTCGTCGGCCCGCTCGCCGGTCGCCTGCTCCGGGCTCATGTACTGCGGCGTGCCGACCACCATCCCCTCGGTGGTCAGCTGCGCCGGGGTCGCATCGTAGGCCGCCTTGGCGATCCCGAAGTCGGTAACGAGCACGTGTCCGGAGGCATCGAGCAGGACGTTGTCGGGCTTGATATCGCGGTGGACGACGCCTTGGCGATGGGCGTACGCGAGGGCGTCCGCAACCTGCCGCGCAATGCGCGCCGCGTCGCCGACGGACAGGCGCTCGTAGCGCTCCAGGAGCTGGCGCAGCGACGGGCCGTCCACGCACCGCATCGCGATGTAGAGGATCTCGTTCCTGTACCCGCCGACCTTGTGGATCGGCACGATGTGCGGGTGCTCGAGCCGCGCGATAGTGCGCGCCTCGCGCACGAAGCGCTCCGCCAGCGACGAGGAGGGCGTGAGGCCGAGGTCGAGAACCTTGACCGCGAGGTCGCGGGACAGCGCCTTGTCCCGCACGCGGAACACCGCCGCGAAGCCCCCCTCGCCCAGCAGGGCGCCAACCGTAAATTCCTCCCCGAGTGCCTGTTGCAGGCGACGACGCAGCGCGGTGAGATCGGGGGGCATGGCGGACGCCAAACGTAGAAACGTGCGCCGCGTGGCGCTAGGGACGCTCGCGGCCGGTTTCGCCTGGCTGCTCGCGGTGTGGCCGCCCCCCGTGTGGTGGCGGGATCACTGGCCGCAGTGCACTGCGATGATGCGCTTGAGGACGGACCGGCGGACGGGCGGACGGGCGGACGCTGTGTCCCAGTCCAGCTGTCCGCCGGTCCGCCCATCCGCCCTCACCGGTACGCCCCAGGTTCTTCAGCGCATGGTGATCATCGCTGAGGACTCCCGCTTCCGCACGCACCACGGCATCGATCCCGAGGAGATCGCGGAGGCCCTGGGCCTGGAGCGCGGCAAGGGCTTCGGGCTGGCCATTGCGACCGCATGGCGCCGGCGCGATAGGCTGCGCGGCGCGAGCACGATCACCCAACAGCTCGCGAAGAACCTGTACCTCTCGCCCTCGCGCAACCCGCTCCGCAAGCTCAAGGAGGCGGCGACCGCGCTGCAGCTCGAGCTGGCGCTGTCGAAGGATCGGATCCTGGAGCTCTATTTGAGCGTCGCCGAGTGGGGTCCCCGCATCTGGGGCGCCGACGCGGCCAGTCGGGTGTATTTCGGCGTGCCGCTATCGAGGATCGACGAGGAGCAAGCGGCGGCCCTCGCGGCCACCCTACCGCACCCGCGCACGTCCAATCCCACGCATCGGCCGCAGCGCATGCTCGCGCGGCGCAATCTCATCCTTGCGCGGTATCGGGGGGTGGACGTTTATATCCCGCCGGAGGAGGAAACAGACTCCATACCGGCGCCGATCGTGCCGCTGCTCGGGCCGCCACCCGAATCCCTACAGGTCGAGCCGGCGCCGCTCGACACAGTGCGCGACACGACGACGACTCAGGTGGACAGTACTTAGGCAG
>QHVD01000523.1:2141-2338 GCA_003222235.1 Gemmatimonadota bacterium
CGACCAGCCGTAGCGGCAGCACCAGCGCCATGTAGCTCGCGGGATCGTCCCAGCCGACCGGCTCCGCCGTCGCCGCACGCTCGGGTGCCTTGAAGGTGAGGCGCACCTCGTCGGTCGGCATGTATTTGAGAATCTCGAGCAGGTACATGGCGTTGAAGCCGATCTCGAGGGGCTCGCCCTCGTACGTCACCGCAAGC
>QHVD01000295.1 GCA_003222235.1 Gemmatimonadota bacterium
ATCCCGGTACACCGGTGACCGGCATCACGAGCAGCGGTGAGGGGGGGAGACCCGTCTGTACACAACGATTTGCCTGCGCTTCCCGTCGTACCGGTGCCGTCGGCACGGGTGGCACTCGTCTTGCGCTTTGGTCGCCGTGATCGCTGCGCACCCGCAGCGGTGAAGCAAGCGGGACCCCGCCCTGGTCCCACGGCGTTCCCAGGTGGGAGGACGTCAGGATGCTGCGAGCCGGTGTCTGGCTGGTGTCACGCGCTGGGCGGACTGCTGCGGCGGCGACGGGTCTGATGACCCTGCTTGCCCTGCAGCCCGAGCCGGCGCGCCTGGTCGAGTCCGCATCGGCCGGGACCGTGCCCGAGGCGCGCGTGACGCACACGCTGGTCCTCTCCGACCAGGCACGGCGGTATCTCCATGGGGTGCATGATCGGCGAGGTCCGCGGTCAGACCGTGGTGGTGAGCCGCATCGCGCCTGCCGACGTGGAGCCCGCGCAATCGGCGGCGACGCATGTCGTCCCCAAGGAGTCGTGTGAAAGCGCCGGGTGGACGGGCACGGTAGGGATGATTCACAGCCACCCGACCGGCGAGCGCTGCTGGTATTTCTTTCCCGGCACTCAGGTCGCGAGCTCGGACGGCGTGTCGTTCGCGCGCCAGCGCTATCCGGTGGACGCGATCATGTGCGGCGCTTACGTGGCATGGGTCGGCCGCGACATGCAGCAGCACCAGGTCCCGCTCGATCGGGGCAAGGCGGCGCAGCCGCCTCCCGTTCACGCGCGCGGCAACCGGATCCGTGCGGGCTCCGCGAGCCCGAGCGGGGAAGACTGACCCGCGCTCCCCCTGCGGGAGCTACACGTTGAACCGGAACAGCAGGATGTCCCCGTCTTTCACGAGGTAGTCCCGCCCCTCCGAGCGCACCAGGCCCAGTTCCCGGGCCGCCTTGTACGACCCCGCTTTCACGAACTCCTCGAGCGACGCGGTCTCGGCGCGGATGAAGCCGCGCTGGAAGTCCGAGTGGATTGCGCCGGCGGCGTGGAAGGCCGTCTCGCCACGGCGGATGGTCCAGGCGCGCACCTCGTTCTCGCCCACCGTGAAGAACGTCTGGAGACCGAGCAAACGATAGCCCGCGTGGATGAGCCGATCGAGCCCCGGCTCGGTGACTCCCGCGGCTGCGAGGTAGTCCCGGCGCTCCTCCGCCGACAGGTCCGCGAGCTCCGCCTCGAACCGGGCGGAGAACGGCACGATCTCCGCCTCCTCGTGGTGCGCCTGCACGGCGGCGCGCAGCTGCTCGAGCCACCTGCCGCCCCCTGAAGCGAGGTCGTCCTCGTCGACGTTCGCGGCATAGAGGATCGGCTTCGCGGTGAGCAGGCCGAGCCGGCGCAGGAACGCGATCGCCTCGTCGCTCTCGCCCGCCTCGCGCGCTCCGCGCCCCGCGTCGAGCTCCGCGATCACGCGCTCCAGCACACCGAGCTCGGCCTGGGCGTCCTTGTCGCCCGCGCGCGCGGTCTTGCGCGCCTTCTCGAGCCGTCGCTCCACCACGGCGAGGTCCGCCAGCGCGAGCTCGCCCGTGACGATGTCATGGTCGCGCACCGGGTCCACGGGCCCCATCACGTGCACCACGTCCGGGTCCTCGAAGCAGCGGATCACGTGGACGATGGCGTCCACCTCGCGGATATGGGAGAGGAACTGGTTGCCCAGGCCCTCGCCCTGCGAGGCGCCCTTCACGAGCCCGGCGATGTCCACGAACTCGACGACCGCGGGGACTTTCTTCTTCGGCTTGACGAGCTGGAACAGCCGGTCGAGGCGCGGGTCGGGCACCTCAACGACGCCGATGTTGGGCTCGACGGTGCAAAAGGGATAGTTCTCCGCCGCGGCCGCGTTGGAGGAGGTGAGCGCGTTGAACAGCGTGGACTTGCCGACGTTGGGGAGGCCGACGATGCCGAGACGAAGCATGCGGTATCAGGAAACGTCGCTCACCTGACGCCTTCGCGCACCCAGTCCGTGACCACGTCCACCAGCTGCGGCATCAGCGCCTCGACTTGCTGCTGCTGCTCGTCGGTGAACGGAGCCAGCACGTACTCCGCCCAGTCGTCCACGCCTTGGGGGAGCGGGCCGATGCCGATTCTGAGCCGCGCGTACTGCTGCGATTGGAGGGCGGCCTCGATGCTCTTGAGGCCGTTATGCCCACCGGCGGATCCCTGCGCGCGCAGGCGGAAGGTCCCGCACGGGAGCTGAAACTCGTCCACCACCACGAGCAGATCGGCGGCCGGATTGAAGGAGGGGTCGGCGCGGAGCGACGCCAGCGCCGCGCCGCTCCGATTCATGTACGTCGTGGGTTTGAGGACGCGCACGGGGATGCCGTCCACGCTGCCCTCGCTCACGCGGGCGCGCTCGCCGCGGCGGAAGGCGGGAAACCCCCAGCGCGCGACGAGGGCGTCGGCGAGCCAGAACCCCACGTTGTGCCGCGTCGCCGCGTATTCCGGACCGGGATTGCCGAGGCCGACGACGGCACGCAGGGATCAGCTCTCTTTGCCGCCCTTGGGCTTCTCGGCTTTCTCGGATTTCTCGCCCTTCTCCCCTTTGGCCGCAGCCGCGCCGCCGCCGGCCTTCGGCTCGGGCTTGGCGGCCCCTCCCCCCCCTCCCGCTCCGCCAACGCCCTCCGCCGCGGCAGCGCCCTCTTCCTCCTCGCCCTCGCGGACCTTCCGGATGAGCTCGGGCTCGGCGACCTCCGTCGCGGTCTCGGGCGTCGGCGCCGCGACCTCTTCGGCGCGGGGCGGCACCACGGTGGCGATCGTCAAGTCAGCGTGCGTGAGGATCGTGGCGCTGGGGATGCTCAGGTCCCGCACGTGCAGCGAGTCGCCGATCTTGAGCGCGGTGACGTCGAGCTCGACGCGGTCCGGGATGTGCTCGGGGAGCACCTCGATCTCGACCTCGCGGGTGACCTGATCGAGCACACCGCCGGCGTTGCGCACGCCGTCGGGGTTGCCGACCAGGTGCACCGGCACCTTGAGCCTGACCTTCTCCTCCGCATGGATCTCGTAGAAATCCACGTGGATGATGTCGGGGCGAAGGGGATGGCGCTGGATCTCGCGGATCAGCGTCTTCACCTTCTTCCCGTCTAGGGCCAGCTCGATGATCGTGTTCTGGGGCTCGACGCCGGTGAGCGCCTTTTCCAGCGCCTTGGCCGCGACTTCGAGCGACTGCGTCTCGCGCCCGTGCCCGTAGATCACCGCCGGGACCTTACCTTGCAGGCGCGCCTGGCGCGCCGCACCCTTGCCCGCCGCCTGCCGCAGGCTCGCGGCGAGCGAAACGATCTGAGCCATAGAGTCAGCTACTCGTTGAAGGTTGCACGTTGCGCGATGGGCTCCTCGAACAACGAGCTCACCGACTTGTTCGAGTGCTCGTATCCGATCGCCTTGGCCATCAGCCCGGCAATGGACAGCACCTTGAGCTGCTCGAAGCACCGCTCTTCCGGTATCTGGATCGTGTTCGTCACAGCGACCTCGCAAACCGGCGAGGCGCGCAGCCGCTCGACTGCCGGCCCCGAGAGCAGCGGGTGCGTCGCGAACGCGTAAATGTCTCGGGCACCGAGCTTCTTTAGCGCCGCGGCCGCCTCGGTGATCGTCCCCGCCGTGTCGATCATGTCGTCGGGGATCAGACAGTCCTTGTTTTCCACCTCGCCCACGACGTTCATGACCTCGGCCACGTTCGCCGACGGGCGCCGCTTGTCGATGATCGCGAGCGACGCGTTGAGCCGCTTCGCGAAGCCGCGCGCCATCTTTGCCCGGCCGACGTCCGGCGCGACGACCACCGGGTCGTACAGGTCCTTCTGCCGAAAGTGGCTCACGAACACCGGGGCCGCATACAGGTGGTCCACCGGAATGTCGAAGAACCCTTGCAGCTGGTGGGAATGGAAGTCCATTCCCAGCACCCGATCCGCGCCGGCGTGCGTGATCAGGTTCGCTATGAGCTTGGCGCTGATCGCGACCCGCGGCTGGTCTTTTCGGTCCTGACGCGCGTAGCCGAAGTACGGCAGCACCGCCGTGATCCGTGCGGCGCTGGCACGCCGCGCCGCGTCGATCAGGAACAGCAGTTCCATCAAGTTCTCCGCCGGCGGGTTCGTCGGCTGGATGATGAAGACGTCCCGGCCGCGGACGTTCTCGTCGATCTTGACGAAGATCTCGCCGTCGGCGAAGCGGCGGATCGTCACCGCGCAGAGCGGCTGCCCCAGGTTCTGCGCCATCTCCTCGGCGAGCGGCCGGTTGGCCGTACCGGCGAGAAGCAAGAGCTGGCTCCGCGACAAGGAGAGTTCCGGCATGTGAGCGCTGAAAATAGGCGGCAACGTGCGGGAAGCCAAGTGGTTGGGCTTTGCGACCGCTACTTCTTCTTCTCCTGTTTCGTCGCGACGAGGGTGCTGCGGGCGGGCGTGAGGCCGTCCACGTCCCAGGTGTTCATCCGATACGCCGCGGCCGGCTCGCCGCCCGTCGCCGTGCCGCCCGTGCGCCGCACCACGTATGCGCCGCTCGTCGAGTCGAAGCTCAAGGCGACGAGCAGCGCGCCCCCGGCGCCGCGCAGGGCGGCGCGCCGCGCCGGCCGCAGCGTCCGCGTGGAGTCCGCCTGTTTGGGCGAGGCGAAGCCCGCGGCCGTGATCGCGCGGTAGCGCTCGAGCAACCGGGCCACGGCCCCCGAGTCGGTGGCGGTGGTGGGGCCTCCCTCGATGGCCCAGGCTTTGTCGCGACGCCGCAAGGTGTAGCGGTCCTTGCCGCGCTCGACCTCGATCGCCTGCACGCTGTCCAGGTTCACGGCCGCGATGCGCTTATCGCGCCACTCATCGGCCCCGCGGTCCAGGAGCCCCGCCAGCCGGCCGCGCCAGAGATAGACTCGAGACTCCCCCGGACGGCGGATGTACGCGCTCGCGTACTCCGAGCCCAGGGCTCCCACGATGAGCCGGAGCAGCGGCTTTCCCGCGCTCGAGATCCGCAGCCAGCGGCCGGTCGCGCTGTCCACGCCCATCCGCCCGAACGAAGACGAGTCCTCGGCCACGAGCTCCGGCTTCACGGAGTCGTGGAGCGCCTGGAACAGATCGCCCACCGCGTCGGGCGCGGCACGGTGCCCGTTCGCGGTCCACGCCGTGGATGTCTGCTTCGCGAGCACGATGGAATCGGTCCCCTTGACCAGCGCGATGGTGTCGACATCGCCCTGGGTGAGGGCGGGGAGTGTAAACTTCGCGGTCACCGTGTCGCTGCCGCGGGAGAACAGCTCGCTCGCGCCCCAGAGGAGGAGCAGTACGGCGAGACCCATGGCGATGGCTTTGAGCTGCTTCGCACTCATCTCGACGTCTCCAGGCTCCCCCTCAGGCCGTTTCGGGCGCCGGTCCGCCCGCGAGCGGCCGGTACGTCTCCCGCGTGATCAGCCGCCGCCGCCACAGCCGCAGGGCCCCCGCCACGATCAGCAGCACCGGGACCCCGATCACATTGCCGTACTTCACGGCGTCGCGCATCGCGCCGCTCGCGAACACCAGAGGAGGCGGCGCCCGGTTCTTCGAGCGGATCGCGATGAGCGCCTCGTCCTGCGCCAGCCAGTCGACGGCGTTCTGGACGAACGCGAGGTTGTCGGGCGAGTTCTGCGTGTAGCGGTCGCTCGCGAAGTCCGGGCTCCCGACCACCACGAGCCGCCCGCGCGGCCCGCCCGCGGTCGCGCCCTTCGTTAGCGGGTTCACCAGCGCGGCGACGAGCCGCGCCGCGAGGCTGTCGCGCCGGAACTCGCGCGACGGGTCGATCATCACGGTGGTCTCCTGGACGCCGCCCGCGCGGCTCGTGACGAGGAGGGGCGTCACCGTCCCCTTTGCCGCGTGCGACGTGTCGATGGTGCTCACCCAGGGAAGCAGGACGGCGTCGAGCTCCGCGTTCACGGGCGAAGCTTTGGTGCTGAGCGCCCGCAGCCAGAACGGATAGGCGACGAGCACCTGGCCGAACTGCGTCGGGATGCCGACGTGCTCGTTCGAGGCGAGATCGTAGGCCATGTCTGAGCGGATCGAGATGCCATACGGCTTCAGCAGGTCGTTCCAGCCGACCGGTCGCGAGAAGGCGAACGGCCCCTGAGGGGAGAGCGCCATTCCGCTCGCCATCAGGAGCAGGCTTCCCCCGCCCCCCATGTACTGCTGCAGGCGCTGCAGGGCCGGGGCCTTGAGCGAGTCAGGCGTGCCCGCAAAGATCAGCACCTTCACGTCGGGCCCGATGACGGTGTCGTTGGGCGTCACGCTCCGCACCGTGTAGTTGCGGCCGAGCTGCTCTTGGAAGCTCTCGAAGCTGCGACGCCCCCGCGCGGCCGCCTGGTCGGAGATCTCGCCGAAGCCGACCGCGGGCTTGTCCTTGCGCGTGAGGGTGCGGATGTCCGAGGTCAGCCGGTACTCGAGGTCGTTCGCCTGACGCACGAACGGGATCGTCCGGACGCCATCGGCGTAGCGGACCGCAATCCCGAGATAGCCCTCCTTGACCTGCAGCTCGCCGCGGCCGAGGACGTTGAATTGCACGGGCGGGATGCCCAAGTCCCGCGCCTCGCGCCGGGCGGCGCTGTCGCTACTCGGGTCCTGCACGACGACCTTCACCCTCCCCCGCCCGGCGGCGCGGTAGTCGCGCAGCAGGTCGTCCACGTCGCGCTTCAGGAACGCCACCTCGGGCGGCAGGGCGGTTGAGGCGAACAGCTTGACCGTCACGAGATCGGGCAGATTGCGGACGATCCGCTTCGTCGCCGGGGAGAGCGTGAAGGCCCTCCCGGGAGTGAGATCGAGCCGCCCCCCGATGCGCCGGCCGAAGAGGTTCACCACGATCAGGCCCGTCGCGAGCAGCACGACGCCCAGCCGCAGCCGCTGGAGCGGCGCGCCGCGGGGGGTGAGCTTGCGGCGCATCAGCGCGAAGTAGGCGAACAGGAGGAACAGCGCCGCGAGCGTCACGAAGTAGATGGCGTCGCGCAGGTCGAGCACGCCGCGGTCGATCCCGCTGAAGTGGGACAACACACCCAGCGATGCGGCGACGGCGCCGAGCACGGGCGGGAGACCCACCAGCAGGGGATCGAGGCCCACCAGGATCAGCACGAACATCACCGCGACGCCGAGGATGAACGCCGTGATCTGGTTGCGGGTGACGCTCGAGGCCCACACGCCCACCCCCGCCAGCCCCGCGGCGAGCAGCGCCGAGCCGACGTACTGGGCCAGCACGACCCCCGCTTCGAGCTTCCCGCCCAGAGCCAGGCCGATGGGGATCGGGAGCGTCATCGCCACGGCGACGAGCAGGAACAGCAGCTGGCCCGCGTACTTGCCGAGCAGCAGCTCCAGCTCCGTGATCGGCTGGGCGAGCACGACCTCGAGCGTGCCGCTGCGCGTGTCCTCGGCGAGGGCCCGCATCGTCACCGCCGGCACGACGAAGAGCAGCAGCCAGGGCAGGAAGTCGAGCATCGGCCGGAGCGACGCGACGCCGTACAGCTCCGCCTGCCGGAAGAAGAGGAAGGCGTTCAGGGCGGTGAAGACGACCAGCAGGATGTAGGCCGTCGCCTGGTCGAACAACGCCCTCAGCTCGCGGCGCGCGATGGTGAAGATCGCGTTCACGCCGCTCCCCCACCCGCACCCGACACCTGCGTGAGCTGGTGGAACAGGTCCTCCAGGCTGCCCGCCTCCTGGTGCAGCTCGTACAGGGTCCAGCCCCGGGACTTGGCGAGGGCGAAGATCTCCGGCCGGAGGTCCTCACCGCGGTCCGCGGTGAGCGTCACCGCGGTCCGGCCGTTGCCGGCGCGCCGAGCAGGCTGGACCGTGCGCACTCCGGGGAGGTGTCTCAGCGCGTCGGCCACTCCCTCGCCCGCCGCCTCGACGGAGATCTCGACGGCGCCCTCGGCCTGCCGGACCAGGCGGTCCACCGGGCCATCCGCCACGATCTTGCCGCGAGCGATGATCAGAAGCCGCGAGCAGGTCTGCTCGACCTCGGAGAGCACGTGGGTCGAGAGGATGACGGTGCGCTCCTTTCCGAGCGCTCCGATGAGCCGTCGGATCTCGGCGCGCTGGTTCGGGTCGAGACCCTCGGTTGGCTCGTCGAGGACGAGCAGGTCGGGGCGGTGCAGGATCGCCTGGGCGAGGCCGACGCGCTGGCGATAACCCTTCGACAGCTCGCCGATGGGCCGGTAGAAGACGCCCTCGGTCCCGGTGGCGGTGACCGCGGCGTCGAGCGCCTGCGTGCGGGTGCGCCCGGCGAGCTCCCGCAGGTCGGCGATAAACGCCAGGTAGTCGCTCACCAGCATGTCGCCGTACAGGGGGTTGTTCTCGGCGAGATAGCCGATCCGGCGCTTCGCCTCGCGCGCCGCCTCGGCAAGCCGCACACCATCGAGCGTGATCTCGCCCGCGTCCGGCTCGTAGTACTGGGTGATGAGGCGCATCGTGGTCGTCTTCCCGGCGCCATTGGGCCCGAGGAAGCCGACCACCTGACCGCGATCGACCGCGAATGATACCTGGTCGACCGCCGTCACGCCGTTGAATCGTTTGGAAACGCCTTCGAGGGAGAGGAAAGACATAAGGGCAGTAGCGCCTAGTTCTGCCGCAAGATGCTAAGCGGCATCGGCCGAGTGTTCAAGCCCACCGCGATGCAGTTGGTAACGGGCGGTGGTGAGACGCCATCTATTGGGCCCCGGCGAGCTGCTCCAGCTGCCCGGCGGCCCGGTTGATGATGTCGGTCTCCGCACCGAGGCTCTGGGCGGCCCGGGCGATCTGCTCCTCCGCTTCCTTCCAGCTCTTCTGCTCGATCGCCTCGCGGACCCCCGGCATCGTCTTCACGCCGTAGCCCGTGTACAGACCCGGGGCGTAGATCCGGTGCCGGTACCAGGGGCGCCCCGGCAGGCCGTCGGCGCTCGTGAGGGCGCGTTCGGCCTGCAGGCCTGCACGAGCGTCGCGTTGATCGCCCGGGCCTCGGGTCGGGCCAGCGCCGCACCGCCATTCCTCTGGCCGTTGGTGAGCGCCTTCTCATAGCGGTCCGCGGCGCGGGAGAGCGCCGCGAGCGCGTTCTCGAGCTGGGCGAAGCTGAGGTACGGCGGGACCTCCTCCTTCACCGGCGGCGCGAGCGGCTCGCGGGGATCGTCGGTGGCGCTGAAGACGCCCTCGTCGATCTGGCGGTTCCTCTCCTTGACCTCGTCCTGCTTGTCCTTCAAGAGCTTCTGGAGCTCGCGCACGTAGCCCCCGACGGTCTCCGCGAAGTCGCCGAACTCGTAGGGCAAGAGCTCGGCATCGGCGAGCCGCATCACGGCGGTGCCGACCGTCTGGGCGAGGGCGCGGCCGTACACGAACGACGTATCGTCGAACGTCGTGTACCACTTGAAGTCGTCGTAGATGGAGTGGTAGACGCCGCCCCCGCCTTCGCCGCCGTAGCCGAGGTTGAGCGAGGCGATCCCAGCGTGCTGGAGGAACGGCGTGAAATCCGAGCCCGAGCCCAGGGCGGAGATGCGCAGGTCGGCCCGGTGGCGCGCCTCCTCGCGGGCGTCGGGGGTGTGCGCGTCGGCGAGGGCCCGGGCCTGGCTGCGCTTCCAGACGCTCACCTTCGTCTCGGGGTCCTCGATGTCCCGGGCGACCTCGTTGATGAACCGTTCGAGGGAGTGCGAGCCGCCCACGTCCAGGTAACCACGATCGTTCGTGTCGCTGTTCAAGTAGACCGCCCCCCTCGTGGCGAGCTCGTCGGCGTGGGCCTCCACCCATTCCGTGGATCCGAGCAGCGCGGGCTCTTCACCGTCCCAGGCGGCGTAGATGATCGTGCGGCGCGGCGTCCACCCCTGCCGCAGGAGCGTCCCGAACGCCCGCGCTTCCTCGAGCAGCGGCGCCTGGCCGGAAAGCGGGTCCTGGGCGCCGTTCACCCACGCGTCGTGGTGGTTGCCACGGATGATCCACGCGTCCGGCTCGGCGGAGCCGGGGATGCGGGCGATCACGTCGTACAGCGTCTTCGTGCCCCAGTCGGACTTCACCCGCAGGTGCACCTTCGCGGGCCCGGGGCCGACGTGGTAAGTGATCCCGAGCCCGCCGCGCCAGCCGTCGGGCGCGGTACGCCCTCCAACCGCGGCGAGCAGCGGCTGCGCATCGGCGTACGAGATCGGCAGCACGGGAATCTTGGTGATCGTCTGCGCCTGCTGGAGGGACAGCCGCTTCGCGTCCTTCGTGGCTCCGACGCCGGGCGTGAGCGGATCGCCGGGATAGACCGGCATGTCCATCACGCTGCCGCGTTGCACCCCGTCCATCGGCCGCCAGGGTCCCTGCGGGTACACGTCGCCCTGAGCGTAGCCATCGTCCCTCGGGTCCGAGAAGATGAGGCAGCCCACGGCGCCGTGTTCGGCGGCGACTTTCGGCTTGATGCCGCGCCACGAAGCGCCATAGCGCGCGATTACGATCGCGCCCTTGACCGACACCCGCATTCGATCCAGCTGCTCGTAGTCCGCCGGAATGCCGTAGTTGACGTACACGAGCGGCGCGGTGACGTCGCCGTCGGCGGAGTAGGCATTGTACGTCGGGAGCTGCTCCGCCTGCTGGGAGGACGTCGGATCGCCCGGGACGGGTGGCTCCTGAAGCTTCGCGCGGAACCTGGTCGGTTCGAGGAGCTCCACCGCCCGCTCCTTGGGCGTGGGGAAGAGCACGTCGAAGGTCTCGATGTGCGCGTCGAGGCCGAAGCTCTTGAACTTCGCGAGGATCCATTCGGCGTTGTCGTGGTCGTATGGCGAGCCGACGTGGTGGGGCCGCGCCGAGAGACGGCGCATGTACTCGCGCAGGGAATCAGGGCTCGGGATGGCGCGGAATTTCGCCTCCCATTCGCGCTCGACCTTGGCGGCCTCGGCGCCGAAGCCGCGCAGGTCGTCGTTGGGCGGAGGGGCAGCGGCCGCCGCCACGAGCAAGCTCGCCAGGACATAGGAGATCACGGGTGCCGTGACAGCACGCATCGGGAAAGACCTCGCTGGAGTCGGGACCGAGCGACTGGAAACAATATCCCGGCCTTGACGGGAACGACAGGGTCCAGTCCTCGGGACCTGATGGCCCGCTTGCTGTAGACTCGCGATGGAGTTACGTGTTGTTCACCGTTCGCTTGGGTCGAGCTCATGGCCGGTCTGGCTACACGCACGCAGCCGAGAATCGCCCTCACCGTCGTGGTCCCGACGCTGAACGAGGGGGCTCAGATCGGGGACGCGATCAACGCGCTGCCCTTCGCGGACGAGGTGATCGTCGCCGACGGCGGATCGACCGACGATACGGTGGCGATCGCCCGAGCGCGCGGGGCCACGGTCATCGAGCGTGCAGGGGTGACTATCGCGGCGCAGCGCAACGCCGCGATCGCGCGCGCGCGGAACGAGTGGGTGTTCGCCCTCGACGCGGACGAGCGCATCACGGACGCGCTGTGGCAAGAGCTGAGGGAGGTGGTGGCGGCGCCCGCCCATCGCGTGTACCGCGTGCGGCGCATGAACTCCTTCCTCGGACGCGAGCGGCGCCGCGGCCGATGGGGTCGCGACTGGCAGGTCCGTCTGTTCACGCGCGAGCGCCGGTTCGTTCCCGATCGGGTGCACGAGCGCCTCGAGCCGGCTCCCGATGCCGGCAGCCTTCGCGCCTCTCTCGGGCACGTTCCGTATCGGGACTTGAGGCACCATCTCGAAAAAATGATCGTTTACGCGCGCTGGGGCGCCGAGCAACTGCACGCGCGCGGCCGCCGGGCGACGTTGTGGGAGCTGGCGTTTCGTCCGGCGTGGCGCTTCGTTCGCGACTACGTCGTCTACGCGAGCTGGCTCGACGGCGCGTTCGGGTTCCTCACGTCCGCCCTGGCCGCGTACTCTTGCTTCGTCAAATACGCCTATCTCTGGGAGCTGGGCCGGCTCCGTCGCGAGTCTACAGCAACCAGGCCATCAGCTCCCAGTGAAGTTGACAGACGCCAAGCCGCAGGCGGTTGACAGCCACCGAAGGCGCTAGGCCAGCGTGATATCGTGCTCGATGACGACCGCGGTGGGGAGGCCGGCGATCTCGAGCCTGGCGCGCGCTTTGAGGGTTTCGTTCCCACGGAGCTTCCCCGAGCTCACGGCCGCGTAGACCGTTTTCTCGATCTCGCGCTGCGCGGTGACTCCGAAGTCCTTCAGGAACTTGCGAACGGAGATGTTGAAGGCGTCCTCGTTCATGCCGTCACCCGGTGCCGTGTTGGTTACAGGGACTTGAGAAACGCGATCAGCGCCGCCTGCCCGGCGCCCGAGAGCCCGTTGAACCGGTCTCGCGTCCCCGTCGCTTCTCCGCCGTGCAGCTTGATCGCCTGCTCGAGCGTCGTGGCGGCGCCATCGTGCAGGAAGCGCTTCGCGAACCGCAGGCCGATCAGCGGCTCGGTCCGGAAATCGGATGGCGTCGCCAGGCCCAG
>QHVD01000296.1 GCA_003222235.1 Gemmatimonadota bacterium
GGGCGACGGACCCCTTTCTGTCGCGATCGGGTTGAAGCGCGGGCGTTCGTAACAGCGTTAGTGCAGGATTCTCAACAGTCCCGCGTCGGCGCTCCCCCGGAGGAAGCTCTCCGGGTCGGTCGCCGGGATGGCCACACCCGTCTCGCGCCGCCCCCGTCGCGCTGTGGCCGCCATGTACTGCTCCAGCGAGCCCCGGGCCCACTCGCCCGCGTCATCCTTCATCTGCCGCACGATCTCCTCCCAGGTGCCGACGTAGGTTGCACCGCTCACCGTGCTCACCCGGTGGATCTCCCGGCCCTCCCCGGGGCTGGGGCGCGCCTTCATGCCCTGCAGCTCCGCGAGCAGGGTACCGAACATCTCCAGCTGCCGCGGGTCCCGCACCCGGCCGGCCGGCCCGAGCGCCGCGATCTCCGCGAACAGCAGGTCCTCGGGCTCCGCTCGCGCCAGTTCGTCCAGGCGCCGGTGCCACGGGACCAGCTCGGGGTCATGGTCGCACAGGCGATAGACGCTCTTCTTCAGCTCAATCAGCCGCCAGATCCCGAGCCCGTCGAAATGGTCCTCGGGCGCCGTGCGCTCGAGGTGGAACAGCGCGGCCTCGTACTCCCCCCGGTCGTACAGCAGGTTCGCGAGGTAGATGCGCGCCTCGGCGTGTGCCGGGTCCAGCTCCAAGGCGCGGCGCAGCCAGTCGAGGGCACCGCCCTCATCCGTGCGCCGGTGCGCGGCGTACGCGACGCAGGCGGCGGCTTCGGCCGACTCGGGATGGGCCGTGGCCGCGACCTCGAAGAAGCGCCGCGCCTGGTCGAGGATCCCCTCGCGGAACAGCGCGCGCCCGATCTGTAGCATCAGCTCCTGGTCGTCGCGCAACCCGAGGGCGAGGATGCGGTCGAAGCAGGCGAGCGCGCCCGCGCGATCCCCGAATTTCAGCAGCACCTCGCCCCACCCGGCGAGGGCGTCCTCCTGGTCCGGGTCGAGGGCCAGCGCCGCTTCGAAGGCCCGGCGTGCCCAGAGGTACTCCTCGCGGGCGAGCCGGGCGTAGCCCATGCCCACATGCAGCTCGACGGCCTGCGGATAGATCCCCAGGCCCGCTCGCAGCGTCTCGACCGCGTCGTCGTAGCGTCCCTCGGTGTAGAGTTGATGAGCGCGTTCGTCGTAGTCGTCGGAGTTCAGGAAGGGTTCCGACATCGAACGGGCCTCCCGGGAAGGTTGCGCTATGATAAGGATCGCCGGGCGGTTACACAAGCGACCGGGGCGGGCTATCTTGACCGCTGATGACCTCGGATCTCGTTCCGGTCTCCGACGGCTCCGTCACCTCTCCGCACGGTTTTACCGCCGCCGCCGCGCACGCCGGTCTCAAGGCCGACGGCGCGCTCGACGTGGCGCTGCTGGTGAGCACGACGAGCTGCGCCACCGCCGGCGTGTTCACGAAGAACGCAGTCCGCGCGGCGCCCGTCGTGTACGACGCCGACCTCTTGTCCGAACGCCCCGGCCGGATCCGCGCCGTGGCGATGAATGCGCGCGTGGCCAACGCCTGCACCGGCGCGGAGGGGCTCGCCGCGACGCAGGCCATGGCCCAAGCCGCCGAGCAGGCGGCGGGCGTTCCGCCGCGCACGGCGCTGGTGCTCTCCACCGGCGTGATCGGCATGCCCCTCCCCGTCGCCCAGATCGCCGAGGGGCTGCGGGTGGCCGCCGCCCGGCTCGCGCCTCAGGGCGGGGTGGACGCGGCACGCGCCATCATGACGACGGACACCCACCCGAAGCACTGCGCCGTCCAGTTCGAAACGCCGGCCGGAATGGTGACGGTGGGCGGAATCGCCAAGGGAGCGGGGATGATCCATCCCGAGATGGCGACGCTCCTCGCCGTGCTCACGACCGACGCCGTTGCGGAGCCCGCCGCTCTCCAGCCGCTGTTCCGGCGCGTGGTCGATCGGACATTCAACGCCATCTCGGTGGACGGCGACACCAGCACGAACGACACGGCCCTGCTGCTCGCCAACGGGGCCTCGGGCGTCGATCCGGCGCGCGACGGCACGCTCGCACGGTTGTTTGAAGACGCGCTCCAGCATGTCGCCCGGACGCTCGCTCTCGCCATCGTCGCCGACGGAGAAGGCGCCTCGAAGCTCGTCGAAATCCGCGTCGTCGGAGCCGTGAACGAGGCGGCGGCGCGCGACGTTGGGCGCGCCATCGCACGCTCGGTGCTCGTCAAGACGGCGATCTACGGCGCCGACCCCAACTGGGGTCGCATCCTGGCGGCTGCCGGGGCCGCGGGCGTTCCGCTGTCGCTCGAGCGCCTCACGCTCGAGGCCGGGGCGTTCGGCGATTCCTCGGTGCCCGCCGACGCTGACTGGTTGATGCTCGCCGCGGGCGGGGCCACGGCGCACCCGGACCTCGCGCGCGCGCGCGCGATCTTTCAGCAGAAGCAGATCCGCCTCCGTATCGACCTTGGCATGGGTCGGGCGGAGGCGGTGGTGTGGACCTGCGATCTCACTCCGGACTACGTCCGGATCAACGCAGACTACACTTCGTGATTACGGATTCATCTTGCTCGTGTCCTTGGCAGCCGGCTTTGCCGCAGGCTTGGCGCCGGCCTTCCGGGCACCTTTCTTCCCCTTTTTCTTCGAGTGCGTGGCCGCCTTGCCCTTCGATGTGTCGGCCGCCGGCACCTGTCCCTGCATCGGCGATGGCTGCTGCGCCACGACGATCGCGGGAGCGGCGAGGAGCGCCAGCGCAAGGAGCGTGCGACGGATCATGCGTTCATACCTCCGGGAGGATGGCGCGGACCACCCTGGTCCGCTTCACGGTTGAGACCCGCTTCGCCACTCACGGGTCACGAGCCCGAGTGCCTTGGGAAGCCGCCGGGCGTGTCACTCTGCAACACTGGGTCAGGGCTGCGGCGTCGCGCCGCTGCTCGCTCCGGGCCGCCGGGCGCCCGCGACCGAGGCCTTGGGTGGCTTCGGCGCGGGCGGAACGTTGGGGAGCTGCAGGCGCACCAGCGCCAGCGCCTCTGGCCGCGTGTGTCCCCGCTGCAGCGCGTGGAGCACCGCAGCGGACACGTCGAGCAGGCGCCCGCCGCGCAGGCTTCGGCGGGTCGCCTCGACGAGGAGGCCGGCCGATGAGTCGGGGTCGAAACCGTGCGCCACGAGGTCGGCTTCCGCATGCAGGGCCGAACCACGCGACTCGTTCGGCAATGCCACCACAAGTCGCTCCACCACCGGCCCCGGCACGCCGCGCTTCAGCGTCCCCGAAACCGCCATGACCTCCGCAGCGGTGAACGGCCCGTGCCCCGCGCGCACCAGCAGCGTGCGGGCATCGCGCATCTGGACCAGCCTGAGCTGTACCGCCGCCACGATCCGCCCGGCGGACACGTGCTTCGCGCCGCCCTCGAGCGCTTTCTGAACGAGGGGCTCGGTCGGCAGATCCTCCTGCGTTGCCTGTTGCACCAACGAGTCCACGATCGCCATCGCCGCGGCTGGAACGCGGCCTTCGAGTCGGACCCGCACCGATTGGGCGGCGAGGGGACCGGTCAGGAGTGCGAGCCCGAACCAGAGCCTCATCGCGCGGCCGGCCGGACGATCACGACGGAGTTCTCCCGACCGAAGTCGTCTTCCACCGTCCGATCCGCCAGGTGGTCCGGCACCCAGCGCTCGCCATCCACCACGAACATGTATTCGTAGGCGCCCGCCGGCAGGACGACGGCCGCGCGCCACACCCCGTCGTGATCAGCATCCCGGAGCGGAATTGTCCCCGAGCGCCAGTCGTTGAACGATCCCGCCACGTGAACGGAGTTCGCGCCCGGGAAGCGGGCGACGAACTGGGCGATCCCCTCCTGCTCCCCGACGCTGGGGGTCTCGTCGCCGGCCGGGAGCAGCGTGACCAGCGCGACCGCCGCAGCCAGCGCGAGGCTCCACGCCGGCCGAATCCGCAGCGTGACGGAATGCGGTGCCGCGAGCCAGCGGGCCAGCCGCCACATCCGGGACGGCGCCGGCCGACGGATCGCGGCCATCACGCGCGCCTCGACGCTCCCTCCCGCCCACTGCGAAACGGCCGTGCCGAGCACGGCGGCCGCGGCCTCCAGCCGCGCCACCTGCAGCGCCAACTCGGGCGGCAGGCCCTCCCGGGCGATCTCGCGGTCGAGCGCCTGATGAACCCTCGGATCGATCGGCTTCATGCTTGCTCCTCCAGCGCTTGCAGCAATGCTTCGCGCGCGCGGTGCACGCGCATCTTCAGCGTCGGGATGCGCTCGCCGGTGACGGCGGCCATCTCCTGGTAACTCAGCCCCTCCACGTGCTTCAGCAGGAATGCCTCGCGCTTCTCAGACGCCAGGCGCGCGAGCGCGCGCTCCACGAGCGCGAGCTGCTCGGCCCGCTCGAGCGCGGCCTCGTTGTCCGTCGGGTCCGCGACCGGTGGGGCATCGTCGAGGGGAACGTCTGCCATCCGCCGCCGCGCCAGGTAGCTCTTGCACCGGTTTGCGACGATCCGATACAGCCACGTTCGCAGTCGCGCCGGCTCCCGGCAGCTCGCGAGGTGCCGGTACGCTCGGATGAAGCTCTCGGCGACCGCATCGGCCGCGACGTCCCGGTCTCCGAGCATCCGCGTGGCGAACCGCAGGAGGCCCGCTTCGTAGCGACGGATCAGCAAGCCGAACGCCTCATGATCGCCGGAGAGGACGCGGGCCACCACGTCCGCATCGGAGGGGTCACCCCTCACTTCCATATGACCTGCACGCAGATTAGGGCGTCACGCGAGCGGCGCGGCCGGGCGGCGCGCCAAGGGGCCGGCCCACAGGAGGGGCGGCGCGGTGTTTCGAGGGGGAACCTGCAGCTAGTGACGTTGCAACCAATCGTGCCCGTGCGCGTCGAGCGCCTGCTCCGCGGCGGCAAGATAGCTCGCGGCGCGCGTCCCCTCACGCGAAACCGCGCCCGCGAGCGCTTCAAGCGTGGCTTCGGCCCGCTGACGATAGCGCGGGTCGCCCGTCGCCTCGGCAAGCTCCAGCAGAACCTGGGCCGCCGATGCGTTGCCGCCGGGAAGCAGGCCGTCGAGCACGGGCTTCGCGCGGTCGGGGAGCGCCGGCGCCGTTGGGTCACCCGTGGCCGAGTCGAAGTAGCCGCCCACCGCCGAATCTGCGAAGTCGCGGTCCAGCACCGAAGCGAGATCTTCCGCTACGAGGAGGTAGCGCCGCCCGCCGGAGCGACGATAGGCGGCGAGGCATGCTCCGGCCAGCTGCACCTGGTCCTGCAGCAGGACGCCCGGGCCGGCGGTGGCGCTGTGCCGCACGCCGCGGCCGGGAGCGTACGCACGCCGCAGCAGCGCGTCGAGCGCGCTGAGCGCGCGCGTCGCCGCCGAAGCACCGAGGCCGGGCGGGCCGTTGAGCACTGACCCGATCACGTACGCCTCCTGGTCGGCGAACGTGGTGCGGCCCACGTCTCGGGTGAGACGGTTCAGCAGCGCAAGTAGCGCAGCGCCGTACCGGGCCTCGCCGGTGAGCGCCCACGCCGGCGCCAGGGCGCGGACCAAGCCGGCCCGCACCAGCGTCGGCGGCTCGTCCCGGGCCCCGTCCGCGCCGGTACTGTCAGCGGAATCGACCATGAGGTCGAGCGCCGCACGCGCCGCGTCGAGGTAGCTCGAGTCGCCGGTCCGCCGGTAGGTCACGAGCATGAGGCTCACCGCTTGCGTGTGAGTGAAGCTCCTGAGCGCGCCCCGGCTCGCCACCGCGAGCCGCAGCGACCCCCGCACGGCGTTCACCTCCGCCTCGATCGCCGCCGGTCGCAGCACGCTGCGGGCCTGCGCGTCACGGGTGCGGGTGAGCTCCCGGACCAGCGCGGCGTGCTGCACGATGAACGCGCGCCGCTCGCGGTAGCTCTTCGCGACCTCGGGGAGAATCTGCTTGAGGCCGCGGCCCGTCACGGGGTCGTCGGCCGGAAAGTACGTGCCGCCGAAGAATGCGGAACCGTCGGGGGTGAGGAACGCCGTGACGGGGTAGCCGCTGAGACCCGCCAGCCAGCGCACCGCCGCCTCGTAGCGCTCCGCCACGTCGGGTCGCTCGTCGCGATCGACCCGCACGGGGACGAACAGCGAGTCGATCATCGACCCGAGCGCGGCGTCCTCGTACACCTCGCGATCCATTGCGGCACACGAGCGACAATCGTCGGCTCCCACGTAGAGCAGCACCGGCCGGTCGAGGCGAGCGGCCAGCGCGAACGCCTCCCGTCCCCACGGCTGCCAGCTCACCGGCTGGCGTGCGGCGCGCGTGAGGTAGCGCGTGCTCGATTGGGCCATCCGGTTGGTCAAGGGGCCGTGCTCCGAAACGCAGGCGAGCGCGACGAGGGCCAGGGGGAGGGACGGAAAAGCGCGCATGTGGCGGGCGCTCACACATACCCTACCGTTGCGCGGCGCGTTCCCTTCGGAGCGGCTGCGCGCGGCGACGCGACGAATGCCCGGCGAGAGTTCGGTGAGCGCAGGGACGGCGGCGGCGCACCGGGGGGGGGGTTATAATTCCCCCATGGCTGAAGCCACCACCATCACCCCAAAACCCAACGGCCCGCTCGTCGTCCAGGGCCCCGTCAAGATCGTCGCCCCCGACGGTCGCGAGCTGCCAGTGCCGCCACGCAAGGACGGCCGACCGGCGGAAGTCGTTGTCCTGTGCCGTTGTGGGGGCTCGGCGACGAAGCCGTTCTGTGACGGAACGCACAAGCGGATCGGCTTTTGCGACACCCCTCCGGCGGGCCCCGCTCCCACGACCTGAGGAGGGGGTATTATGTTGTGACCGTCCTGGCGGGGTGGGGCCGGAGGCGGGGGGCGGAGGGAGCCGCCCCTCGGACGGTGTCGGCGCCCACCTCTCTGCCCCCTGCCCCTGCCGCCCCCGAACGGAGGAGCGAAATGGCGAAGGTTGGAAAAGCTCCGATGGCCGCGGATGAAGGCTACTGCGTGAAGTGCAAGGCGAAGCGAACGATCTCGAACGCACAGCAGGTGAAGATGGCTAACGGCCGGCCCGCACTGAAGGGTGTGTGCCCCGTCTGCGGCACGGGGATGTTCAAGATCCTGCCGCCCAAGTGAGCTGATACCCGCTCCGAGAATACGAGCCCCCGGTCGGTCCCGGCCGGGGGCCTGCCTTTTACTGGGAGCGGCACTACGGGGCGACCCGCCGGGTGCCCTTCCCCTGATAGGCGTACCGGAAGGTGACGCACGCCGTCCCCACATCCTTGCAGTAGTAGGTGAGCAACTCGAGCTTGGCGTAGCTCCCCCGGGGCGTCCGCACGCCGTACACGTGACCCCGGGACGTCAGGAGGTGACTGAGCGTGCTGTAGCTGTACCATTTCCCCACGCCGGGGTTGGTCGTGTCCGGACCGGGCGAATTGGCGACGTAGCCCCCGGCCGGAAGCTCGGTGACGGAGTCGAAAGGGACGGCGCCCAGGTCAAGGATCCCCCCACCGGGAGCCGTGATGAGGTGGAACCGCCGGAACGCGATGTCCCACGAACCGGAGTCCACCGCGGCGTTGCGCGCGAAGTCGAAGTAGCGCCAGCGATCGGTCGCGGAAGCGTCGACGGTGTACGTGGCAGGCCCGACGAGCGACTCTCCCACCGTGACAGGAGCCGGCACGGTCACCGCGTAGGGCGGAAACTCCGGGCGGGCCAGCGACCCGATGAGCAGGGACGCAACGAGCAGGAGGAAGGCACCGCCCGTCACCAGCACCAGGATGGGGGGCCGGGCGGCACCGGCCCCTCCCCTGCCTGCGTTCACGGCTCGGCCATGAACGGATAGGTGAAGCTCTTCGGTGGAATGAAGCTTTCCTTCACCGCCCGCGGGCTCACCCAGCGAATCAGGTTGAGCAGGCTTCCCGCCTTGTCGTTCGTGCCACTGGCGCGCGCGCCGCCGAACGGTTGCTGTCCCACCACCGCGCCCGTCGGCTTGTCGTTCACGTAGAAGTTGCCCGCCGCATAGCGCAGCGCGCGCTGCGCCTCGTCCACCGCCTGCCGATCCTGCGCGAAGACCGCGCCGGTGAGCGCGTAGGGCGACGTTTCGTCCACGAGCGCGAGCGTCTCCTTCCAGCGGGCCTCGGGGTAGGGGTAGACCGAGAGCACCGGCCCGAAGATCTCGTCGCACATCGTGCGGTAGGCCGGGTCCGTGGTCTCGAGCAAGGTTGGCTCGACGAAGTAACCGTCCGTGTCGTCGCAGCGGCCCCCGAAGATGACCTGGACGCCCGGAGCCTGCTTCGCCGCCTCGATGTAGCTCTTGATCTTGTCGAACGCCTTCCGGTCGATCACCGCGCCCATGAAGTTCCGGAAGTCGACCGGATCGCCCATCTTCACCTCGGCGAGCATGTCGAGCACGCGCTGACGTACTCTGGGCCAAAGCGCGCCGGGCACGTAGGCGCGCGAAGCGGCGCTGCACTTCTGGCCCTGGTACTCGTACGCCCCGCGCACGATCGCCGTCGCGAGGGCGTCAACGTCGGCGCTCGCGTGCGCGATGATGAAGTCTTTCCCGCCCGTCTCGCCCACGAGGCGCGGATAGCCGGCGTAGCCCGCCAGATTCTCGCCGACGCGCTTCCAGAGCGCCTGGAACACCTCGGTTGAGCCGGTGAAGTGAATGCCGGCGAGGGTGCGGTCGGCGAGCAGCGTCTCGGACACTCGCGTCGCCGGCCCGGGCACGAAGTTGATCACCCCCGGGGGCAGCCCCGCCTCCTCGAGCAGCTTCATGATGAAGTAGTTCGACAGCACCGAGGCCGACGCCGGCTTCCACACGACCGTGTTCCCCATGATCGCCGGGGACGTGGGGAGATTGCCGCCGATGGAGGTGAAGTTGAATGGCGTGATCGCGTAGACGAACCCCTCGAGGGGGCGGTAGTCCAGGTAGTTCCAGCTTCCGGAGGCGGAGATCGGCTGCTCCGCATAGAGACGTTCGGCGAAGTGGACGTTGAAGCGGAAGAAATCGATCAGCTCGCACGCGGCATCGATCTCCGCCTGATGGGCGGTCTTCGACTGGCCGAGCATCGTCGCCGCGTTGACGATCGGCCGGTAGCGGGTGGCGAGGAGGTCCGCCGCCTTGAGAAAGACCGCTGCGCGCCGCTCCAGACTCCACGTCGACCAATCGCGCCGCGCTTCGCGCGCGGCCGCGATCGCCGCCTGCACCTCGCGCGGCGCGGCCTGGTGCAACCTGGCGAGGACGTGGCGATAGCAGTGCGGCATCACGGCCTCGACCGTCGTGCCGGTGCGCACCTCTTCGCCGCCGACGATGAGGGGGATCTCGATCTGGCGCGCGGAGAGGTCCTTGAGGGCCCGCTTGAGCTCGACCCGCTCGGCGGCGCCCGGCGCGTAGGAGAGGACCGGCTCGTTGACCGGCGGGGGGACTTTGAGGATGCCATTCATGAGGCGCAATTTAACAGTGAAGAGTCGCCTGTCGTCAGGGCAGTTCCAAGACGCCAAGCCGTCAAGCCAGCCGTAAGCCGTAAGCCGCAAGCGGTTGACAGTCGGACAACGCCAGCCGCGCATGACTGGGATCCGCCGACTGGGAACCGCTTGCGGCTCGCGGCTTGCAACTTCACTGGCGGCTTGGCGCCGGGAACTGTGAAGCGTTATTCCAAGGGATGAGCATCGACC
>QHVD01000297.1 GCA_003222235.1 Gemmatimonadota bacterium
TTGACCGCGGCCACCTCCTGCATCTGGATCTGCTCCCACCGCCGTCGCGCCTGGCCGAGCCGTCCGCTCAGCTCGTCGAACACGTCCCGCGACTGCTGCGTCGGCTCCCGGTCCGCGCTCCCCACCACGGTCTCGAGGTCGGCCAGGTCGCCGCCGCTCAACGCGCGCCCGAGACTGTCGGCCCTCTGCTCGAGCGAGACGATCGCCCCGCGCGTCGCATCGTCGAGCGACCGCCGCTCGAGCGTCCGGAGGTCGTCGCCGAGCTGGCGCACCGCTCCGCGCAGCGCGTCCTCGTCCGCCAGCGCGTTCCAGATCTCGAGGGCGAGCCGAAGCTGATCCGCGAGTGCGCCGGCCGGAACGTGCACGCGTGGGTCCATCTCGACCCGGAGCGGCTGCGTGTCGCTCTCGCTCCCGACCGTGAGCCGCACGCGGTACTCCCCCGGGAGCACGAGCGGTCCCTGCGGCTCCTCGACCGTTCCCTGGCCGACGACGGCCGCGATGCTGTAGCCGTAGCGATCGACAGGCGGCCGCGGGTAGCGCAGGTCCCAGACGAAGCGGTTGAGGCCGGCATGGCGCGTCGGCGGCTCCGCTCGGGGCAGCCACGCGCTCGTGAACTGCGGCGGCTCCTTTGGGGGCTCGGCGCGCTCGTCGCTTGAGAAGCGCCGCAGCAAGCGCCCGTCCCGGTCGAGGATCTCCAGCGTCACCGGGCCGGCCGCGGCCGCCGCCAGATAATAATCGATTACCGCACCGGCCGGTGGGTTTGTGCCGTGGGGCTCCTCGGGCGGTAGCGGTGTATCGCGGTTCTCGCTGTGCCGCAGGCGGATCGCCCGCTCGGGACGAAACAGGTGGGCGTGGGATCGCGACACCTCGTCCCCCAGCTGCTGGAGCGGCGTGACGTCATCGAGGACCCAGAGCGAGCGCCCGTGAGTCCCCGCCACCAGGTCGTTGTCGTGGACGGCCAGATCCCGCACGGACGCGGGCGGTAGGTTGAGCTGTAGCGACTGCCAGTGCTCGCCGTCGTCGAAGGAGACGTAGACGCCGGTCTCCGTCCCGGCGTACAGCAGCCCCGCGCGGGCGGGGTCGGCGCGGACCACGTGCACGTAGGCATGCGGAGCGATGCCGCCGTCGATCCGGACCCAGTGACGGCCGGAGTCCCGCGTCCGGTAGATATAGGGAGCGAAGTCGTCCAGCCGGTGGCGATCCACCGCCGCGTAGGCGGTCCCCGCGTCGAGGGGGGAGGCCTCGATGAGGGTGACCTTGCTCCAGGGCGCGAGCCCCTCGGGGGTGACGTTCTGCCAGTGCCCCCCGCCGTCCGTGGTCACGTGGATCAGCCCGTCATCGGTGCCGACCCAGATGAGCCCCGCGAAGAGTGGGGAGGGCGCGATCGTGTAGATCACGCCGTAGCCGCGCGCCGCGGCGTTGGCGATCGTCACCGCTCCGGTTTCGGCCCGCGCCTCCGGGTCGGCGCCCGTCAGGTCGGGGCTGATCGCGTCCCAGTGCAGCCCACCGTCCCGGGTTCTGAACAGCACCTGCGCTCCGTGGTACAGGGTGTGACGGTCCAGGCGATCGAACACGAGTGGCGAAGTCCAGGTAAACCGGTATTTCCGCTGCGGCATCGGCCGGCCGAAGGTGGACACGGGCCACGGCGAGATGTCCTGCGCCTGGCCGGTCGTGCGGTCGAAGCGAAACACGCCGCCGTAGGTGTCCCCACCGTAGATGATGTCCGGGTTCAGCGGATCCGGCGCGATGTAGCCGCTCTCGCCGGCCCCGATCGGCGCCCAGTCGCGGAAGGTGATCTCGCCGTAATCGCTGCGGCTCGTGATCCCGGCGGTGCCGGCGTCCTGTTGCGCCCCGTACACCCGGTATGGGAACTGGTCGTCCGTGACGACGTGGTAGAACTGCGCCGTGGGCTGGTTGTACCAGCTGCTCCACGTCGCGCCGCCGTCCAGACTGATCGTCGCACCCTGGTCGCTGCCCACGATCATGCGCGCGGGTGCGTGAGGATCGATCCAGAGCTCGTGATAGTCGTCGCCGCCCGGAGCGCCCTTGATCGCCGTAAACGTCTTGCCGCCGTCGGTGGAGCGGAGCAGCGCCACGTTCGGCACGTAGACGACGTCGGGGTCCCGGGGATCGACGGCGATGCGGCAGAAATACCAGTTCCGGCTCGTGATCCGGGGGTCGCTGCCGGCGAGCCGCCAGCTATCACCAAGGTCGTCGGAGCGGTACACTCCCGCGCCCTTGTCTGCCCCCACCAGCGCGTAGACCCGCGCGCCATGCTTGCCGCGCGCCACCGCCAGCCCGATTCGGCCCAAGGGGCCGGCAGGGAGACCGTGGCCGGTGAGCTCGGTCCACGTCGCTCCGCCATCGCTCGACCGGTACAGCCCGCTGCCGGGCCCCTCGTCGGGCGGATACTGGCTCCAAGCCGGGCGCCGCGCCTGCCAGAGTGCCGCATACACCACGTGCGGGTCGTCCGGGTCCGAGGCGAGATCGATCGCGCCGGTATCGGGATTCTTGTACAGCACCTTCGTCCACGTGCGGCCGCCATCGGTGGAGCGAAACACGCCGCGCTCAGGGTTCGGACCGTAGGCGTGGCCCAGCGCAGCCACGAGCACGACGTCGGGGTTTTTGGGATCGATGAGGATCCTCCCGATGTGCCGCGTATCTTCCAGGCCCACGAACCGCCAGCGCGCACCGCCGTCCGTGGACTTGTAGACCCCGGCGCCGAACGTGATATCGGAGCGAATCGAGGCCTCGCCCGTCCCCACGTAGACGACCTTCGGGTTGGACTGGGCGATGGCGAGCGCGCCGACGGAGGCGACCGGCTCGCGGTCGAACAACGGCTCCCAGGTGAGGCCGGCGTTGGTGGTTCTCCATACGCCCCCGTCCACGGCGCCGAAGTAGAACGTCGTGGCGTCGCCGGGGATGCCGGCCACGGCCAGGACCCGGCCGCCACGGTGGGGACCGATGAGCCGCCAGCGCAGCGCCGCGTAGCTCGTCTCCGGAGGGGGGACCGATTGGGCGCAGGCGAGTCGGCTCGCTCCCCCCGCCCCCAACATGAGGCTGGCCGCGAGGAAGCCGAGCCCCCCGAGCCCCGGGACGCCGGCGGGACGTCCGTTGCGTGCAGACCGCAATTCGCTCATGACGCGAACCTAAGATGTCGCGGCCTCGCCTTGACGGCTACGGCTTGGCCGCCAGCTTCGTCGCCATGGCACTCTCCATTTGGGGTTGGATCGCCTTCGCCTACCATCTCGCGGGCCGGCTCGCGTACGTGCTCTATATCGGCTTCACGCTCAAGCGCGAAGACCGGACGAGCCACCTCACGCGCAGCTACGGCCCTAGCGAGGGGTTCCGCAGATTTCGTCGAGCGGCGGCGGCCGTCATGAACAACGACGCGCTGAGCTTCATCGCGCTGTGCGTCGTGACTCGACGCACGCTGAGCGTCGGTCTTCCCGCCGGCTGGGTTGTGGGGGCGGGCGCAGCGCTCGTCGCGGTCGGCGTCGCCATGAAGCTGTGGGCGGCGGTCACGCTCGGGGGCGGCGCGTACTACTGGCGCAACTTTTTCGACCCGGCCGCGCGGGGCGTCGCGAAGGCCGGGGGCCCGTACCGGTTTCTCAGGAATCCCATGTACACGGTGGGCTATCTCCCCGCTTACGGCCTCGCGCTCGTGACAGGGTCGCTGCCTGGTCTGGTCGCAGCGCTCATCGACCAGGCCGCCATTCTCACCTTTTACCGGAGGGTCGAAAAGCCGCACTTCGACAGGTACATTCAACGGGCTGGATGAGCTCTTGAGCCGGGAGGCTTCTTGATGTGGCTGCTTGCGGCGCTGCTCCTCGCGGACAGCTCCTCCGTTGAACATAACTTCAAGGTCCCGCTCACTCGCACGGAGTCGCTGGCGGTAGCGACCGCCGGCGCGGGCGAGCCGGTCGTGCTGATCCCGGGGCTGTTCGGGTCCGAGTTCGGGTTCCGCAAGCTGGTCCCGCTCCTCAACGCGGCGGGGTACCGCACGATCGTGATCGAGCCCCTCGGCGTGGGTTCCTCGGGGCGCCCCGCCCACGCCAACTATTCCCTGACCGCGCAGGCGGACCGGATCGCCGCGGTGCTCGACTCGCTGGGGGTGCGCCGGGCGCTCGTGGTCGCGCACTCGATCGGCGGGTCGGAGGCGTTCCGCCTGGCGTATCGCCGGCCCGATCTCGTCCGGGGACTCGTTTCCCTCGAGGGCGGGCCCACCGAGGCGGCCGTCACCCCCGCGTTCAAGCGAGCGCTGAGGTTCGCGCCGTGGATCAAGCTGTTCGGCGGCGCCGGGCTGATCCGCAGGAAGATCAAGAGCCTCCTGCTTGCGTCCTCGGGCGATTCAACCTGGGTCACGGACGACGTCGTGTACGGGTACACGGCCGCGGCGGCGCGCGATCTGGACGCCACGCTGAAGGCGTACGTGGCGATGGCGAACGCGCGGGAGCCCGAGAAGCTGTGGCCGCACCTCTCCGAGATCCGCTGTCCCGTACGACTCATGGTGGGTGGGGTGGCTCACGACGGGGACGTGGCGGCGACCGAGGTGAAGCTGTTGCAGCGGACGCTGCGCTCGTTCACGCTCGACTCCGTGCCTGGCGCGGGCCACTTTCTCCAGGAAGAGCAGCCGCTGGTGGTGGTCGCCGCGGTAGCCCAGGTGCGGGCCGCGCTCGATCCGAGACCGTGACGTCGGCCGCGGCCGGCGGGTCACCCACTCGGAAAACTGGCTTGCCCTAGCGGCGCAGCACCAACTTCACCTTTCGCGTGCGGGAGTTCGATGCGGATCGCGCTCGTGGCCGAGGACTACTATCCCCAGCTCGGGGGCGTTCCCGAGCACGTCCACAACCTCGCCCTGCAGCTGAACCGCTGGGGGCACACGGCCACCGTCGTGACCTCCCACATGGGCGATTACCCCGACGCCGACTTCGTGCGCCGCGTGGGGACGAGCCGGGTGATTTACTCGAACGGCGGCGTGTCGCGGCTCACCACCGGGTGGCGGCTGCGGCGGCGGCTCGAGGACGTCTTCCGGACGGGGCGCTGCGACATCGTGCACGTGCACGGCGGGCTCGCCCCGACGTTCGGCCTCGCGGCACCGTTCGCCGCGTGGCGGCTCGGCATCCCGGTCGTCGCCACGTTCCACTCGTGGTTCCGGCGCTCGGCCGGCTGCCGGGTCTTCCGGCGGCCGCTCCAGAAGATCCTCGACCGGCACGCGGCGACGATCGCCGTGAGCCAGCCGGTCGTGGACGCGATGTCGCGATATTTCGAGCTCGATTGGGAGATCATTCCCAACGGCGTAGACACGAGCTTCTTCCACCCCAACGGCCGGCGCCCCATGGACGCCCTCACCGATCACCCCCGGCTTCTCTTCCTCGGCCGCATGGAGCCGCGTAACGGGCTCGGCACGCTGTTCGCGGCGATGCCGCGCGTCCTCGCGCGCTACCCGCGGGCGGTGCTCACCGTGGCGGGCGAGGGGCCATGGCGTCGCTACTACGAGCGGCGCGCGCGCTTCCTGGGCGCCAGCGTGCGGTTCGTCGGAGAGGTCTTCGGCGACCGCCCGGACTACTACGGCTCGGCCGACCTGTACCTCTGCCCCACCCGGATCGCGTCGTTCGGCGTGACCTTGCTCGAGGCCATGGCCTGCGGCACGCCGATGGTCGTCGCCGACAACGTGGGCTTCCGCTATGTCGTGGACGGAGGCGCGGAAGCCGTGATCCTCCCGAAGGATGACCCGGCGGCGTGGGCCGAAACGGCGATCGCGCTGCTGGCGGATCCGGAGCGACGCCGGGCGATGAGCGAGGCGGGGCTCGCCAAGGCGGCGCGGTTCGCCTGGCCGCGGATCGCGCGACAGGAGCTGGCCGTCTACGAGCGAGTGCTGGGGCGGAGCGCCGGCGTCCGTCGCGACAGTCCCTGGCCGTTGACGGTGTCTCGCGCCGCGTGGTAGTCTCCGGCCGTGAGCGTCTCCCCTGACGCCACCCCGGGCGGCGAACCGGGGGGGCCACTGCTGCCCGCGTGGGCGAAGACGCTGCAGCGCCGCGTTCGCCAGCGGGGCATCGACTTCTTCATCCTGCACGGGCCGGGGGTACGGGACCTCCATCCCCTCGGCTTCCGACGCTTCGGCACGATCGGGGACTTCCTGGCCGAGGTGATCTTCGGCGATCGGTCGGCGATCGTGACCTATGACCGCGGCGCCGGCATCGGATTCACCGACCGCGACGTCGAGAACGAGTTCAAGACGGTCCTCAAAGCCTACGACAAGGTCGGCGGGACGAACCTCGCGCAGGTCCAGCCGCGCGATCCCGACCGCGCCCTCCAGCTGATCGAGACGTACCTGCGCTACCAGCTCGGCGAGAACCACCGCTTCGCGGCGGCAGTGATCATTGATTACGGCGAAACCGTGGCACCGGCGGGTGAGCCGGGCCAGCTCCCCGCCGAGGACCGCAGCTCGATCGTCACGCTGCGCCGCTGGGCGAGCGACCCGCTGTTCCTGCACCGCAGCGTGACGTTCTGCCTGCTGTCGGAGACGTCAGCGGCGCTCTCCGCCCCGCTCGTGGGCGACGCCCGTACCTTCGAGATCGCCGTTTCCATACCGGACGAGCCGGAGCGCTATGCGTATATCGCGGCGCGCGGCAGCCGGCCGGAGACGTTCGCGAAGGTGGACGCGCGTCGGGTCGCGATCCTCACCGCGGGCCTCACGCGCCTGCACCTCGAGAGCCTGCTCGCCGAGGCGGAGACAGCGGGCGCGGCGCTCGACCAGGAGGCGCTGACGCGTGAGAAGAAGCGCCTGATCGAGGAGGCGAGCGGCAGCCTGCTTACGTTCATGACGAGCGATGTCGACCTCGACGCGGTGGCGGGGCATGAGGGCGCGAAGGCGCTGTTCCGAGAAACCGCCCGCGCGCTCGCCCAGGGCCGGCTCGACGTCGCACCGATGGGCTATCTCGTGTGCGGCCCCGTGGGCACGGGGAAGAGCTTCATCGTCCGCTGCTTCGCGAAGGAGATCGGCATTCCGGTCGTCGAGCTCCTGAACTTCCGCTCCAAGTGGCAGGGGCAGACCGAGGCCAACCTGGAGCGGGTCCTGGGCCTGCTCGACGCGATCGGGCCGGTAGCAGTCGTGGTGGACGAGGCGGATGCCGCCCTCGGCACCCGCGAAACCCACGGCGCCGACTCGGGCGTCTCCGAGCGGGTGTTCGCCTCGCTCGCGGCGTTCATGGGAGACACGAGGCGGCGGGGAAAGGTGCTCTGGTTCTTGATGACCAGCCGGCCTGACCTCGTCCCGGTGGATCTGAAGCGCCAGGGGCGGGCGGAGGAGCACATCGCGCTGTTCCCGCCGGCGACCGTCGAAGAGCGGGCGCTGGTGTTCGATGCCCTGCGCCGCCGTTTGCGCGTCGCCCTCCAGCCGGGTCTCGAGCCGGCCGGGCTGCTCGCCGAGTCTCCGGACGCGTTGTCCGCCGCCGACCTCGAGGCGATTCTCGTGCGGGCGAGCCGGCGGATGGCGGCCGCGGGGGAGTCGGCGCTCTCCGCGACGCTGTTGCGCGAGCTGATCCGGGACTGCCAGCCCCCCTCGTATCCGCTCGAGCTCGAGTACCAGCGCCTCATCGCCGCCTTCGAGTGCACCAGCCGCCGGCTCTTGCCGCCCGACCTCGCTGCGCTCGCGCCTGCGGCGATCGGTGCGCGCCTCGCAGAGCTGCGCGGGGCGCTCGGCCGCTGAGCCCGCGCGCTCGCGCGATGACCGCGGATCCTGCCCCAGCCCCCCCCCCGCCCCGAGCGCGTTCCGGGCTCCGGCTCGGGCCCCTGGTGGCGGTGATGTACTTCAACGTCTCCGGGGGGCCCTTCGGCTTGGAGGGCTTGGTCGGGGCGGTAGGGCCGGGCGTTGCCGTTCTCCTCCTCCTCGCCACACCGCTCCTCTACAGTGTGCCCGAGGCGCTGCTTGTCGGGGAGCTCGCCTCGATGCTCCCCGTAGAAGGCGGCTACTACCGGTGGGTGAGGCGCGCGTTCAACCGGTTCTGGGGCTACTGGAACGGTTGGCTGTCCTGGGTCTACTCGCTGATCGACATGGCGATCTACCCGGTGCTCTTCCTCCAGTATCTCCGGTTCTTCGCGCCCGGCCTCGGGCGATTCGACGCTTGGCTCCTCGCGCTGGCGCTGATCTGGGGCGCCACGTGGCTGAACCTGCGCGGCACGCGTGTGGTGTGAACGGCGTCCGGGTGGTTCGTCGCGGCGGTGCTCGCGCCCTTCGCCGTGCTGAGCCTGGGCGCCGTCGCACGCTGGATCGCTGCTCCGGCACCGCCGCTATCGCCGCTCCGGCACCGCCGCTGCCGGTGACGCCATTCCACGCAACCGGTACGTCCTTCCTGGGCGCCCTGGGCCTCGGCGTGTCGCAGAGCATCTGGAACTGTAGCGGTTGGGACAACGCCTCCACGATCGGTGGGGAGATCGAGGACTCGTCGGCCGCCTATCCCCGGGCGCTCGCGCGCGCCCTGCCGCTCGTCACCGCGGTCTATCTCCTGACCGTCATCCCGGTGCTCGCGCTGACGGACTGGACCGCGTGGACCGATGGCGCCTGGCCCGTGCTCGCCGCGGCGGTGATCGGCCCGTGGCTCGGCGTCTGGATCGCACTGGCAGGG
>QHVD01000527.1 GCA_003222235.1 Gemmatimonadota bacterium
TTCATTGACGAATGTGAGCGCGCCGGATGGCGCTGCGTACCAGGTGTACGCCGGGATCACGTTGAGAGTGGCTTGGAGTTGTGCCTCGAGGCGCTGTGGCGTGAGGTCCAGAATCTGCCGGATCGCTGATTGTTGTTCGTCGATCTTGAATTCCGCCCGCTTGCGGTCATCGATATCGACGCTGGAGCCGTACCATCTGACGATCTGCCCCTCCGCGTTTCTCAACGGCTGCTTCTGATGCAACATCCAGCGGTAAACACCGTCCGCTCTTCTGACGCGCGTTTCGATCTCCAACGGCCGGCCGCTTTCGAGGCAGGCCCGCCAGTTCGTGACGAGCGCCGTCACATCGTCCGGGTGGATGGCCGCCGTCCATTTCCAGCCCTCGAGATCCTCCAATCGTAGCCCCACAAAGTCGAGCCAGCGGCGATTGAAGAAATCCAGGTACCCGTCGGGACGGCCCGTGTGGATCAGCGCGGGAAGGGAGTCGACGAGCTGCTGCAGGCTCGCGAGGTCTGGGCCGTGCTTACCAATCGTCATGGCGGACCCTCGTCGGACGGAGCCGTTGACGCGGAAGATCGGGATTATCCCACACCAGCGCCCTGGAGGCAGCGGGGACCAGATCGCCGCCTCCCCGCGTCCGGCCGCGAGAGCGGTTTCACCGTACGCGGGCCTCCGTAAGCATGAACCACTAACCTGCTGAAAACGCAGGCATATGACCGGATTGCCCGGGCGGGACGGACGCCGAGAATCGCCGCGATGCGCGTCGCCAGCGTCTCGCCAAGAGGGGACGGGCCGTGGCCCGAGCGTGTGGACCACGGCGGAGGCCCAGCTCCGCTCGGGACGTTCCGCCGATGTTCCGGGATCGAGGGGCCACGAGCCCGTCGTCTCCTCGCAGAGGTCGAAGCGTGGCTCGCATCCGACGCCTCGGACTGGCCATTCGCCTTTGTGAGCGTCTGCGAGACGCTGGGTCTCGACCCGGACTACATCCGTCGCGGCATCCGGCAGTGGGCCGCGCGCCGGAAGGCCGTCGCGGAGCAGATTCCGTCGCGTCGCCAGAGCGAGAGCACGGGGTGTCGTCAGATCGAAGGCCCTACCGTAGAATGCTGCCCTGGAACCTGTCGCGCGACTTCCTGCCGCACATCGTGCAGGACCTCGTGGTCATCCGCGCCGACGGCATCGGATGGAGTGACCTCGGAACGCCGGACTCGGTCGACCGCACTCTCGTTGCACTCGGCCGAGATGTGCCCTGGCGCTCCGACAGGCGGCGGGTCGGCGCCTGAGCCAGCACTCACCGGAACGCGGCCGTGGGCTGCGCCCTTTCGGAATCACGGGATGTTGAAGCAGCTGCACCCAGTGATGTCAAAGGTGCACGACTGGCCGTGATCGCAAAAGCCGTTGCACTCGGGCGCGCTCGCATCGCCGCATGCCGTCGCAGGCGCCGCCGGAGGTGACCGCCGAGCAGTGTCCTCCGTTGCCGCAGGTGCCCTCGCAGCGCCGTGAATCGGAGTTGAACTCGCAGGGGCCGGGCGCGAGCGTCGTGGTCGTCGTCGAGCCGATCGGCTCGGTGCCTCGCGTCGCCGGCGCGCACAGGAACTGCGCGGCCCTGAACCTGACGACTCTCCTCCCGCCGAACTGATCCGTCATCTCCGCTGCGGGCGGGAAGGGCTTGGGGCAGACGAGCCTGTGGCAGAGGAAGTCGCCGACGTTGCCCGGCTCAGGCCCGGCGCCAGGCGGAGCCGGCACGACATTAGACGCCTGCGTCTCGAGGCAGCCCAGCTGTGCGCGCGACGCGATGGTGCACGACTGCGTGACGCCGGCATTCGTAATGGTCACGGTCGACGTTCCCTTGCGCATCGGATCCTTCACCAGATAACAGGCGAGATGGTCCGAGGCAGGCTGTGCGAACGTAGACGTGGCAAGCATCATGGCTCCCACGCCAAGCGTGAAGCCCGCGATCGTCACCAGGATCACCGATTGGCGCCACCAGGGCGATAGGGATGCCGTCTTGGATCGATCGTCGGTCATGTTGCGGTCCTCCATTGCTCGCCCACCGCTGAGCTACGTCAGCCCGGAACGCACCGCGGCGCAGCGGGCGGCGCCCAAGAGTGCGGTCTTGTCGTTCAGGATCACCTTGACGGGCATCGTTTCGAGGAGCCGTTGCATGCGGCCCTTCGCCACGAACCGTTTCATGAACGTGCCGTCCTTGAGCTTGTCGAGGTTCTTGGGCGCGATGCCCCCGCCGACGTACACGCCTCCAGTCGCCATGATCTTCAGCGCGAGATTCCCCGCCTCGCTGCCGTAGAGTCCCATGAAGAGGTCCAGGGCTTGGAGACATAGGGGGCTCTTGCCGCTCTGCGCCGCGTCGGAGATGACGGCCGCCGGATCCCTCGCCCGCATCTCCTCCGCGAGCCACCCCGGCTCTTCCCCTCGGTGGGTGTCGCGCAGGAAGCGATACACGTTGACCAAGCCCGGACCCGACACGAGCCGCTCCCAGCTCACGTGGCCGAACTGGGTCGACAACCAGTGAAGCAGCTCGCTCTCGACCGCGTCGCTGGCGCCGAAGTTGGCGTGGCCGCCTTCCGTGGCGAACGGGTGATGCGTGCGGCCGTCCCAGTACAAGCCGGCTTCGCCGAGTCCCGTCCCGGCCGCGATGATGGCCGCGTTGCCCGCCCCGTTCGCCGCGCCCTTGTTGATCGTCACGAGGTCCGCAGGCCCCAAGGCAGCGATGCCGTAGGCGTTGGCCTCGAGGTCGTTGATCACCCAGACGTCGCGGATGCCCAGCTCCGCGGCGAGCGTGACGGCGTCCACCACCCACGGAAGATTCGTCGCCTCGCACCGTCCGTTGCGGACCGGTCCGGCGACGCCGAACGCCGCATGTCGCACGCGCAGCGCGTGTTGGCTGATGAACTGCCGGACGATCTCCTCCAGACCCGCGTGCGCGCGGCTGGGGAACGTCTCTTGGGCAACGACGTCCGGTCGCTTCGCATCCTCGAAGAACGCGATGTTGGTCTTCGTGCCACCGATGTCGCCGGCCAGGATCATGGGAGCAGCTCCTCGAAGGCATCGTCGGGCAGGTCGTCGAGCGTGCCGACGGCAATGTCCGCCTCGAGCGTGGGGTGAGAGGTACGTACGCCGATCGCGCGCATCCCGCCCCGGTGTGCCGCGTCGATTCCCGGCGGTGCATCCTCGACGACGACGCACCGTCGGGGCGGGACGCTCAGCCGGTCGGCCGCGAGCAGGAAAACCTGTGGATCGGGCTTCCCGCGCTGCACGTCCTCGGCGGACACGATCGCCTGGAAGCATGCAGCCCCGTCGACGATCGCGAGAATCGTGTCGACGTTCGCGCGCGGCGCTGCCGATGCGATCGCCTGGCGCCAGCCCTCCGCGTGAAGCCGCTTCAGCCAGCGCTCGACGCCCGGCAGGAGCGCGATCCCGCGTTCCCGCACGAGAGCCCGGTAGCGCTCCTCCTTGGTGGCGCTGATGCGGTCGATCTCGGCGAGTGGGATGGCGCGGCCGAAATGGCTCCGCAGGATGGTGTCGTTGCGCTGGCCGAACGACGCGAGGAAGCGGTCGTACGACAGCTGGATTCCCTCGACTCTGAGGGTCGCGCGCCAGGCGAGCCAGTGGTAGTTGGTCGAGTCGAGCAGCGTGCCGTCCATGTCCCAGAGGACGGCGCGCGCGGGGGATCCGGATGATGGCGACGCCATCAGAAC
>QHVD01000528.1:0-355 GCA_003222235.1 Gemmatimonadota bacterium
CTGTCCGGCGAAGATTCGGCTCAGCGACGCCTCGTGCGCGGCGTCGGCGAACGTGCCGAACGAACGCTCCACCCCAGGCAGCACTTCGGACGTGACGGTGAAGTCGAACCGACCCTGCCCAAAGAAGGCCGTGAGTACGGCTGCTGCAGCGGCGCTGATGACGCCATGCGCACCCGGGTAGGAGGGATCCGCGCCGGTCTTGCCGACCTCCGGAAGCCAGTTGGGATCAGCGCCCGTCGCAGGGTTGTCGTCCGTGTCGGCCAGCCGAACCGCACTGACCGGCCGCCAGAAGTTGTAGGTGTACTTCGCATCGTAGAAGGCGATGACGCCGTCCGCGAGCGTCAGGTTCAGCAGG
>QHVD01000528.1:395-2392 GCA_003222235.1 Gemmatimonadota bacterium
GTCTGGGCGATTTCGTTCCAATAGTTCTGAATCGCCCCGTTCCAGAAGCGACCAGTCAGCGCCTGGTCGGCAGACGCAGCGGTACTGTTCGCGATGCCCAGTGATTTCACCTCATTGAAGGCGGCGCCATACGCATCACCGGTCAGCGCCGGCGGAGGGCCGGGACGAAACTGACTCGCGCGCTCGAGCGTGAAAGGGGCAACGCGCGACCAATGCGTGAATTGCGGCTGCGCCGGAAAGTTCGGTGGTGTCGACTGGTAATCTCCCGGGGCTGCTCCGAAGACATACGGGATGGGTTGCGCATCAGCCCGATCAGAGCTTCGCAGAGCCAGGATGCGATCGGCGACCGTCTGTCCGATGCGGACACCAGCGGTTTTGTGGGCTCCGTCCGGCACTTGGGCCAAAGACTGTTGGAGTTGCGCATCGAGCCGTGCACGCAACGACGGGTATAACGCCACCAGGACATCGTGCGCCGCCGCGGCCGCCGCCGCATCCTGTGACGTGGCTCGGGGGGCGCGCCGCACCTGGACCAAGTAGGGCGTGCGGGTGCGATCGATGGCGTTCACGGCGTCATAGATCGCCGCGTGTAGGATCGCAAAGCTGCGGGTGGGGTGAACCGTTACGGGTTGCATGCCGGGGGTGCGAACGATTTCCAGCAGGGTCCTGTTCCATTGTACCACCGGGTTCACCGACGAAGCCGCGGCCGGCGCCGGGGGCCGACGTTCGTATGCCGGGCTCGGCACATCCGTCGGGGTGGAGCTGCACGAGGTAAGAAGAACAGCCACGCTTATCGGCAAAGCCAACACGCGACCCATGCGACACCTCAACCGTTAGGGGAAATGCCGACCGGTACCGAGCGCTCTCGGCGCCGACGACGGCTCCAACCCCCCGGAGACCGGATCAACGGACGGAATATTCCCGCGGGAATGCCCGCGGAGCACCGGTGGTCTAGGCATCGGGAGATGCTACTCCCGAACCCTTTCAGGAGGACGACTCCTTGGTGGCGTCGACGGCAGTCTCGCAGCTCCTCGCGCGGTGGGCGCACTTCTACGGCCACACGCCCGTGAGCGCCACGATCACCTATTTCCATCTTGTTGGCATCCTCGTGGGGGGCGGCGTGGCCGTCGCGGCCGATCGCGCGTCGCTCCGGCTCTCGGCAGCGACGCCGCACTGGTCCCAGGAGCTGGCCCGCCTTGCCAGTGTGCACCGTTGAGTGGTAACAGGCCTCGCTCTCATTTTCGCGAGCGGCCTGCTGATGATGTTGGCGGAGCTTCACAGCTTTGCGACGTCGGTCGTGTTCTGGACCAAGATGGGGCTCATCGCCCTGTTGCTCGGCAATGGCTACATACGGATGCGAGCGGAGAACGCGCTCCGACAGGATCGCGCCGCCGGATGGGGTCGGTTCCGGCGGACATCGGTCGCAAGCCTCGTGCTGTGGCTGGTCATCCTCTTGTTCGGCACGCTGCTCCACTCCACCACCTGATGGTCAGACACGATGCTCGCCGCCCTGCTCCAAACTGCCGCTGCTCTTTGCGTGGGTTCCTGTGGGTCCAAGGGCGGCGGGAAGGCGGGCTCCGGCGTGCGGGGCCCGCTGTTCATTTGGGCTCGCCGGCGGCCGAGTCGGCTTGTCTGAGCAGTCCGGCAAAGTCCCCGAGCTCGGGGAGGCCGAGGTCCGAGACCACCCAGTACGTGTAGTCCGCCGTGGCCCAGTGCAGCAGGTGATAGCCCTGGTGGGTGCGGGTTGCGGGAACGACGGCCGGACGACGCGCGGCGGGCCACAGGAACACGTTGATCAGGTGTTGACGCCGCCCGTACACGAGCGCCGCCACGCCCCGCCCATTGACGTAATCGAGCCGACCGCCGAGGAGCGGATATCCGCGCGCGGAGAAGTCGTACACGGGGGGCGAGAAGTCGAGCCTGCCGTTGAACCATGGCTTCACGGTGTGCTGATCCGAAGAGAGCACGTCGGTGAGGTGGCCGGGCATGAGCGAGCGGAT
>QHVD01000529.1:0-1512 GCA_003222235.1 Gemmatimonadota bacterium
CCAGACGCGCCGATGACGCCGGTCGGGCGACACTCTACTCGCTGGCCGCAGCCCGCGAACGCCTGAGGACGTCTCGCCCCTGACCACCGGCTTGCGGCGCCGAGGAACGCGCTAGATGGTCATTCTTCGTCTGTGAATCCGCAGGTGGGCGGCGTCGGATTCGTGGCGGCCTTGCACGCCTTCTTCTCGGCCTTGTTCTCGTCCTTGCACTCCTTCTTGCAGGCCTTGCCCGGGGTGCCCTTGGCGCAGGCTCCCTTACACGCCTTGAACTCGGCGGCGATCGGCTTCTTACAGTCCTTGCCGCACTTGGCCAGGGCCGGCGAGCCCACGAGACTCGCTCCGAATACCAGAACCGCCAATCCAAACACCCCGGTGATGCCCTTCTTCATGAACGCGTACCTCCACCCTCGATTTGTTGGCGAGCCATGGGGAAGGCATGAGGGTTCTGCCTTCCCAGCTGTTGCCATCGGGTCCGGCCTTACGGGGCCGTTGGGCAGGCGGTAAGGCACGCAGTGAAATTCGCCGCGCAAGCGCCGCCAGCTGCCTGTGCCGCGGTGAGACATGCCCGGTCGCATGCACGCGTCCGACAGGCGCTCACACAGCTCTGGAGCGTCGCCAGAACACTGGTGACACACGCCTGCAGCGCCATGCCGCACGCTGCTTGGCATTGCGTGTCCGCGCGTGCGGGCACGACCGCTAGGAGCGCTCCCAAGGACACCCCGCAGATCAGAGCGGCGATCCGCGTTCGCAACGAGAACCTCGACTTTCATAGTGACCCCCTCCTTCCAGTCTAGGCTGTTCGTTGTGCCCTCAGGGGCTGATTACCTAAAGCAACTCGCGTGCCTCCCCCGGATGCCCGGTTACGATGCTCCGCCATCTCGCAGGACGGTTGCATCCTGGCGGCCACGCGAGCCATTGGTGCCAAGGTTGGAGCCGAGCAACGTCCTCCATTCATCCGGTGGGAATCCGGCCGTTGCGCGAATAATCGCGGTGCCGTCTCACGAGTCAATCTCGCATTTGAATGGTCTCGACGTCAGGCTTGCGAGCACCGCCGGGATCGTGGGCGCCGCCGCCATGCGGGCTGGCGACGGCGCCGGCGGGGGGTGTCTGTGGCCCGATATGTCCCTTACGTGTGGCATTCGGCGACAACGAACGCCCACTCCATAGCTTCGTGCTGCTTGCACCCGTCGAGTGAGGTCCCTGGCCATTCTGGGTCTTGTTCGGCCGCGGCATCGCTCCCCGCCCGACGAAGGTGAGCCGCCAGCGGGCTCCTGAGCAGGCGCGGGGTACGCGAGGCGCCCGGAACGGCCCCTCGGTCAGCGTCGCCGGGCTTCGGGCGGCGTTTCCGCCGCGCGATCGCCGAAGGCGACCTGCCCGCCGGCTCCGATCCCGCGACTCTCGCCCGCTTCGTCGCGACCGCGATGCACGGCATGGTGGTGCAAGCGGCCAGCGGTGCCAGCCGGAAGGAGCTCCGGCGGGTGTGCGAGATGTTCCTTCGCGCCTGGCCGATCA
>QHVD01000529.1:1547-3648 GCA_003222235.1 Gemmatimonadota bacterium
ACGACGCGAGCGCGGCGACGACGACGGCCAGCGGCAAGCCCGAGAAGGTCCGTATAGGGGTCGATCCCTTGGCGCTGTAGCGGAGCAGCTTCCCCGAGAGCTGGATCGTGAACAGCCGCCGGTCGCTATTGCGGTACAGCCAGTGCTTCGAGGTGTCGAGCCGGGCAGCGGCCTCCCTCGACGCCGAGTGGGCGTCGTCGGCGGGCCGGGGACGGCCGCTTCGGATCGTCAGCCGCGCCCACAGGCCGGCCCGCTTGAGCTATCGAGCGGGCGTCCGCAGTATCATCCGCCACCCGGCATCGAAACGCTCGACGCGCAGATTCAGCGGCTGCGACCACAACCGTGAAGTGCACTGACTGAGCACAGCCCCCGCCGGGCCGGCGTTACGGCTTGCCGATCACCGAGCAGCGATACACCTCGGTGGTGCGTCAGCGTTATCTGCTGGGCATTCGCGGCCACGAGGATATCGTTGTCCGAGGTGAACTGTTGCGGCGTCACGCCCGCGTTGAAGCTGATCTGCACCTCTTGCCAGAGTGGGTTAAAGCCGTCGCCCTGGATCGCATCGATGACGCTCACGAACGAGCCACCGTCGGGAAGCTGCCCCTCACACGTGTCACACATGTAGATCGTGTTGATCGATCCGGCGAGGTTCGCCGCCTCGCCGCCCGACGCAAGCTCCATGAAGTTGATCGTGAAGAGTGTGCCGTCGTAGTAGGCCGGCATCGACCCCGCGACGCCGTTCATGCTGCCGGCCCAGGCGGTTCCTCCGAGCAACGCGAACACGGCGAGCACTCGCGATAGCCGTTCGATCATCTCCGCCCGCACATGATGCTCTGGTTCTTGATGCACATCGACCAGCATCTCGACTGGCGGGGCATGAAGATGCTTGCCTACCGCTACTGGCACCCTACCGACCACATCTTCTTCAAGATCATCGGGAAGCCGGGGCCGGGCTGCCGGTTCCACGTTGTCGAAGCGTTCCAGGCGAACCCGAAGTACCTCATCGACATCACCTTCGATGTGCCGAAGCTCGACCTCACGGGCTTCCGCCTCGAAGTGCGGCGGCTCGGCCAGGTGATCATGTCGATGGACGAGGCGTTCGAGGAGATTCCCGAGGGTATGCGCTACACGGTCACGGTGACGCTGGGAAGTACGGCGCCCCTCCTAGCCACCGTCACGCGGCTCGTTCGCGAGCACTTCCTGGCCGAGCGGCTCGATGCTTGGCACCGGCACAATGTCGAGGAGGTCGGGAACCTGCCGCACTTCCTCCCCGAACTCTACGCCGCGCATGCCGGGACGAGTTGGTAGTCGTGTCAGTCGGTGCCGGCACGGGAGGTGGGTCGCAGCGATCACGTTCGATGCCGCCGACCTCCCCGAGGATGTCGTCGCCCTGGTTGACGCCCACCTCCTCGACCTTGGCGGCACCTACGGTGTTCCCGAGGCGGGAGACCCGATCCAGTACGACGAGCTACGCATCGAGCACGACCAGGGCGACGTCGAGATCGTCGTCTACAACCGCGCCGTCCCGACTTGATGTTCGAGCCGAAGCCGCCCGTCGGCTTCAAGGCACCGCGACTCGGGCTCGAGCAGCGCGCGCGGGAGGCCGACGTAGCGCTGGAGATGGCGAAACTCCACGCGCAGGCCGAGGGCGAGTCAGCTAGGGCTGCTCCAAGTCGATCCCGGCACGTGGGGGGGACGGGCCGTATCAACTCCGAGCAGGAGGGAGGCCAAGCACGAGAGCGCTCGAGCTGCGCGCGGCGGAGCGGCGCGCGCGTTGGTCTGGCCGCGGAGCGCCCGAGCACTGGACGGCCCCCGGATAATTCGGAGGAGAGGCGGAGACGGGTGCGGCCGCCCCGCCTCCGCCGGCGGGATCGTGTTCCGGGTTACGACAGAAGTGGCTCGGACTGCTTGTCGGGCACCATCAGCGAGGGGGACTCCTCCTCGCGGTTGGCTTCCATCAACGCGCGGAGAATCTTCTCCATCACGGTGATCTCGGTGTTCATCGCCGTCAGGCTGTCGAGGGTGCCGGCCCACTGCTCCTCGTTGCTCGAGTCGCCGTTCGAGAGAACCGCGAGATGCCGAGCGGTCTTCAGGATGGCGT
>QHVD01000530.1 GCA_003222235.1 Gemmatimonadota bacterium
CGCCGCATTCCCCGTCTTCCGTTTCTCGGACACGGCCTGGCTCGTGACGCTCGCGAGCCTCGCGTGGGACCACGCCAGGATCCTCGTGCCGTGAGATGTTGACCCCCAGCGAAGCGGCGCGAACCATCCTCGAGCACGTGGCCCCGCTCGGCGTGCTGCGCCGGCCGCTCCGCGAGGCGCTCGGCCTGGTGCTCGCGGAAGACGTCGTGAGCCCGATCGACCTTCCGGCCTGGGACAATTCGGCGATGGACGGCTACGCGACGCGCGCCACCGACGTCCGGGGCGCCGTGGCGGAACGCCCCGTGCGGCTGCGCGTGGTCGAGACGGTGCCCGCCGGCCGCTTCCCCCAGAAGACCGTGGGGCCGGGCGAAGCGACGCGCATCTTCACGGGCGCGCCGCTTCCCGCGGGGGCGGACGGGGTCATCCGCCAGGAGGACACGGAGGCGCTCGACGGCGGCGAGGTCGCCGTGAAGGACGCGCGCGACGCGGGGAAGAACCTCCGTCGACGCGGCGAGGACATCAAGCGAGGTGACCTGGTGCTCTCGGCGGGGACGGAGCTCGGGCCCGCGCAGCTCGGGGTGCTCGCCTCGATCGCGCACGCCACCCCGCTCGTCCGGCCCGCACCGCGGGTCGCCTTCATGGGATCGGGAGACGAGATCGTGGACGTGGACCGCGCGGCGGAGATCCTCGCCGGCCGCAAGGTGGCCACGTCCAACTCCTACACCCTGTTCGGAATGATCCGACGGGCCGGCGCCGTCCCGATCGACCTGGGCGTGGCGCGCGATACCAGAGAGAGCCTGCGGGAGCACCTGGCGGGCGCCGGGGACGCCGATCTGCTCGTCACCACCGCCGGCGTCAGCGTGGGCGAGCACGATCTCATGCGACAGGTACTCACCGAGCTCGGCTGCGAGATCAAGCTGTGGCGCATCCGCATGCGCCCCGGTGCGCCCGTCGGGTTCGGAGTGCTCGACGGCAAGCCGTGGATCGGCCTCCCGGGGAACCCGGTGAGCACCATGGTCACGTTCGAGCTGTTCGTCCGGCCGGCCATCCGGAAAATGCTCGGCCACCCCCTTCCATTCCGCCGCACGGTGCCCGTCTCGGTGGGTGAGCCGATCACGCTCGGCCCGAGGCTGAGGCACTTTCTCCGGGCCGTCGTGAGTCCCCAAGCCGGGGACGGGGCAGATGGGAGCAGCAGCGCCCTGGTCGCACGGTTGACGGGTCCCCAGGGCTCGGGCATCCTCACGTCCATGGCACGCGCCAACGCGCTCTTGATCGTCCCGGAGGATCGCCCCTCCGTCGCCCCCGGCGAGACGCTCCGGGCGCTGGTGCTCGACGATCCGTACCACGTCGCCGAGGCGCCGTTCTAGGTGGCCCGTGCCCTCCGACTGATCGCCAGCGTCGCGCTCGTCGGCCTCGTCTACTGGGTCAACTTGATAGCGCCCCTGAGCTTCCGCCTGGGGATCCTATTCGTGATTCCGGTGCTGCTCGTGGCCTGGCACGACGGGCTGTTCTGGGGCGTCACGTTCGCGGGCGCGACCTCTCTGCTTCGCTTCCTGCTCGGCCTCGACCAGATGCCGCCAGAGACAACGCTCATCGCGCGCGCCGTCAACGAATTCACCTACCTCGTGGTCGTGGGCGTGGCGATCGCCGGCCTGTCGCAGCTCAGGCGCACTCAGACGCAGCTCCAGCAGCTCGCCACCCGCGATCCGCTGACGAACGTCCTGAACGCGCGCGCGTTCTCCGGCGAGCTCGCTCAGGAGCTGACCCGCAACCGGCGTTACGGGCGGCCGCTCGCCCTGATGCCTCGTGGCCGACGCCATGCGGGCGACGGTGCGCCAGGCGGACAGTGTGGGGCGGCTCGGAGGCGACGAGTTCGCGGTGCTGATGCCCGAGACCGAGGGGAGCGTCGCCCACGGCGCCGCCACCCGCCTCGTCACGAGCATCCGCACCGTGTTCCGCGGCACGCCCCCCGTGACCGCCAGCATCGGCGTGGTGTCGGTCACGGGCACCGAGGCCGGGACCGACGAGCTGCTGCGCAAGGCCGATCAGGCGATGTACGAGGCGAAGCGAGCGGGGAAGGATCGGGTGGTGCAGGTTGCAATGTGAGAATCAGGAGTCGCCAGTACGCAGGCCACCAGATTCCAGGGAAGTTGAC
>QHVD01000531.1 GCA_003222235.1 Gemmatimonadota bacterium
CGCGATCTTCTGCCCGCGCTTCACGCGCTGTCCGCGCACGACGAGAATCTTGGAACAGTGCGCGTACCGCGTGACCACGCCGTAGCCGTGATTGATCGTGAGCAGGTTCCCGTAGCCGGCTTCCCACTTCACGTCCGCCACGACGCCCGCCGCGGCCGCCTCGATCTCGGTGCCCATCGAGGCCGCCACGTCGATGCCCTGGTGCGGCCGGGCGATATGGAGGATCGGGTCCACCCGTTCGGGCGCGAACGGGCTCGAGATCGAGCCGCGGGCGGGCATGATCGAGGGCGTGGCGGCGAAGCGCGCCTGATGACTCGACAGCGAATCGTAGGCCTGGTCCACCGAGCGCGCCAGGATATTGGCGCGGCGCGCCAGCCCGTCGACTTCCAGCCGGGCCGCGAGCGCCTGCGCGCCGTCGACCCCGAGCGCCATCAGGCTATCCCGCTCGGGCCACTCGCCCGCGGGGCCGCCGATCCCGCCTTGTTGCACCGCCGGGTCGAGGGGGCTCAAGCCGGCGAGGAGGCGCAGATCCTGCCCGCGCCGGCCCATGGTGGTGAGCGAGTCGCGCAGCACGACCAGGTGCTCGCGTACCCGCTGGATCTCGTCGACGAGCACGCGGTTCTCGTGCTCGAGCACGCCGTTGCGCGTGATGTTCACGCCGCGCGCGATCGCGGCAACGCCCAGCACGACCATCACCAGCACGACCACGCCGCCGATCCCCATGAGGCTTCTGACGACGGTATGCGACAGCTCCACCGCCCGGGACGAGCCCGAGCCGTGCGGCACCAGCATG
>QHVD01000298.1 GCA_003222235.1 Gemmatimonadota bacterium
TGTTCGTGCGCGCCCGGGTGAAGGAATCCGACGTGTGGCGGGAAACGCGCCAGGAGACGTGGCGCGGGCTGGGCCGCGCCATCGTGTCGAACTCGAAGCTGTTCCTTTACCTGGTCCTGCTGATGGCCATGATGAACCTGGTGTCGCACGGGACCCAGGACATGTACCCCACCTTCCTGCAGCGCGATTGGGGCTTCTCTCCGACCAGGCGGGCGGCACTCACCGCGTTTTCGATGGTCGGCGCGCTGAGCGGCGGGGTCGTGTGCGGCCTCTACTCCGATCGCCTGGGGCGGCGCCGCACGATCGTGCTCGCGCTCGTGGGCGCCCTGGTTGTGATCCCGCTGTGGGCGTTCGCGCCGTCACTGCCGCTCCTCGTCGCCGGCGCGTTCGTGATGCAGTTCTTCGTCCAGGGAGCGTGGGGGGTGATCCCGGCGCACATCACCGAGCTGTCGCCCGATTCGGTCCGCGGCTTTCTCCCCGGCTTCGCGTACCAGTGCGGGGTCGCGCTCGCGAGCTCGATCCCGCACCTGCAGGCGCTGTTTGCCGCGGGCGCGAGCTACGCCTCGGCGATGGCGCGCTCCGCCGCGGTCGTGTTCGCGCTCGGTGCGATTGTAGCGGGGTTCGGGCGAGAGCGGCGAGGGGTGGCGTTCGGGCGAGCGGGTGTGTCTCGCGAATGATCGTCATTAAGGGACTGAAGTCCCCGCTCGGCGGCAGCGCGTCCTAAAGGACGCTTCTGCGTGAAAGCGCGCTGCGCTCCCGCCGAACGCGAGTTGGCCGAAGCCACCCAGACGGACACCAGGACCTCGCGGCACGCGAGCGTCCTTCAGGACGCCCCCGCAGCCGAGCCGGGACTTCAGTCCCTTATACCCCCAGGGGAGACCGTCCCCAATTGCGGTTCCCCGCACGCGGCTAGGCTTACGGCATGACCGGCTTCCTCGAAGCCACCGAGGTGTACCGGGAAGGCCAGCGCACCCTGCCCGGCCACTACTACACCTCGCCGGAGATCTATGCGGTAGAGCAGGAGCGCATCTTCGCGGAGCGGTGGGTTTGCCAGGGTCGCGCCGCCGAAGTTTCCAATCCCGGCGATTACGTGCTGCGCACCATCGCGGGCGAGAGTGTGATCGTCGTGCGCGGCCGGGACGGCGCGCTGCGCTCCTTCTATAATGTATGCCGCCACCGCGGCACCCGGCTGTGCGAGGACCCGCGCGGCCGCTTCTCCGAAACGATCCAGTGCCCCTACCACGCGTGGACCTACACGATCGACGGGCAGCTGATCGGCGCGCCCCACATGGACGAAGTGGCGGGCTTCGAGAAGCGAGACTACCCGCTACATCCGGTGGCGCTCGAGACGTGGGAAGGGTTCGCTTTCCTCAAGCTCCTGCGCGAGCCGGAGCCGCTGTCGCAGACATTCGCGCCGCTCGTGGGGCGGTTCAGCCGGTTCAACCTCCCGAACCTGCGGTCGGCGCGGCGCATCGACTATGACGTCCGGGCCAACTGGAAGCTCATCTTCCAGAACTACTCCGAGTGCCTGCACTGCCCCGTGATCCACCCCACGCTCGCCAGGCTGACGCCGTACACGAGCGGCGCGAACGACCTGTTCGACGGACCCTATCTCGGCGGCTACATGGTGATCAGGCAGGAAGGCGGCAGCCTCACCATGAGCGGCAGGGCCTGCGGGCGGCCGGTGGGGGCGCTCCCGCCGGAGGATCGGAACCGGGTCTACTTCTACTCGATCTTCCCGAACCTGCTGCTCAGCCTGCACCCCGACTACGTCATGTTCCACACGCTGTGGCCGGAGGGACCCGGGCGGACGGGCATCACGTGCGAGTGGCTGTTCCACCCCGACTCGTTCGACGAACCCGGCTTCGATCCCGACGACGCGGTGCGCTTCTGGGACGAGACCAACCGTCAGGACTGGCACATCTGCGAGCTGAGCCACGCCGGGATCGCCTCCCGCGCCTACCAGCCGGGGCCGTACTCGCCGCGGGAGGCGATATCGGCGGCGTGGGACCGGGAGTTCTTGCGGGCGATCGGGCAAGCACGGTGACCTGCCCGTCATGACCTCCATGCAATCCGATCGCTTCCGCGCGCCGTAGGAAACGCGGAACTCGCCGGAGACCCGGCTTACAGGGTATCGAGGAGAGCCAGCATGGACGCGCCGCGATGCGATTTCTACGATTGGGTGAGCCGCCGCACCTGCAATCGCCCGGCCGCCTGGCTGACGCACCAGCGCTCCGTCAACGACTCGCGTTCCATCCACTATTATTGCGACGCTCACCGGCCGCCCCGCGCCCATCCCGTGAGGTCGGCCCGCTCGAGTCGCGAGGTGCCGAGCGCCGACTGAGGGCCCGCGGCCCCTACTTCTGCCGCAGGTAGCTGTCGGTCTTGCTCAACCAGTCTTGCCGCGGCGGCGAGAAGACGTCGACGTCCAGCGTGTCCTCGAGCGCGTGTGCCTCGTGCGGGACGTGCGAGGGCAGGTGCAGCACCTCCCCCGCCCGCACCACCACTTCCTGTTCGCCGTTCTCGCCCACGAGGAACCTGAGCGCGCCTTCGAGGATGTAGGTGAACTGCTCGTTCTCGTGGGCATGCCTGGGCACGATGCACCCCTTCTTGAGGTAGACGTGCGCGAGCATTAGCCGGTCGCCCGTGATCAAGCGGCGCGAGAGCAGGTCGTTCAACTGTTCTTCGGCCAGCTCTTCCCAACAGTACCATGCGGCTCGGCGCGGCGGCGGCATGATCAGATCCCTCCCGATCGCGAATCCGCTACGCTACCTCGCCGCATGGCGGGGCGCCAGACACGGGCCCGACGCTCGCGCCGGGGTGTATTACACGTTGGCTGATCGCCGCCGCGCGGTGCAGTGACCGTCCTCACGACACGACTCGGTCTCATGCCAGCCATGCAAAATGCTCGATCTTGTGCAGGGCTCCAGCCATCCGGTCTGGTGCAAACTCGTTACAGGTCCGTAACGAGCTCGCCCCAAGGGCTCTCGCAGAGGGGCTTAGGGGCATTTGCGTCGCGCCGGTTCAATGTTCCGCGATGGCAAGGCTTATGCACATAGGAGCGGCATGATGGCAAACCTCAGCAGACACGTCGCAATCGCTGGCCTCGCCGGGCTCCTCGCCGCGTGTGCCGCCAGTTCGTCCGAGTGGCAGGAGCGCCTCACGGTGCTCCCCGCAGCGGGGGATCGCCTGATCGGGGAGCGGCTGATCGACGCCCAGTACGTCGTGGCCGGCAGGCTCGAGCACGTGGAACGAGCAGACCTGTATGAGCCGCACGGTGGATGGCTCATGCGGATGCTGTTCCACGATCAGGGTGCGCCGGAAGCCTACGAGGCGAAGATCCAGGTCGATTCCGTCCTCAAGGGCGGCGGCGCGCCGAAGCGCTTGTACGTGACGTTCTTCGCGCCCCGCGGCAACCGCCTTCCCACGGTGGGCGAGGACGCGATTTGGATCGCGCACCGCCGCCAGCTGTGGAGACTCGCGCAGTCCGCCCAGTACGGGACCCCGTACGACATCGGCCTCGCGCTCGACTCGGACGACGACATCCGCCCGGTGGGCGAGTGGCCGTGGTTGCGCGCGGTCGCGCAGAAGCTCCAGCTCTCGCACGTCTGGTAAACGGCCGGCGCGCCGGACGGCGCGCCGGGACCCGGCTCAGTCTCCCGAAGGCAAACCGGCTGTAGGCAGGAAGTGCGGCGGTCGCCGCAGTCTGGTCGCCTGCTCGTACGCGAAGGCGAGCCGAACGAGCGTCGTCTCGCTGAACATCGCCCCGATGAACGATAGCCCCACCGGCAGCCCAAGCACGTAGCCTGCGGGCACGGTGACGTGCGGGTATCCCGCGACCGCGGCCGGCGTCGAGCTCCCGCCCAGGAAGTGGTCTCCATTCACCAGATCGATGGGCCACGGCGGGTTCCCGGTCGGCGCCACGAGGGCGTCGAGCCGCTGGTCCTCCAGGATCACCTTCAGCCCCTCATCGCGGGCGAGCTTCCCGCACTTGGCGAGCGCCTCGACGTACGGCTGATCGGTGAGCGGGCCCTTCTCGTCCGCCTTGAGCATCAAGTCCTGCCCGAAGTACGGCATCTCCTGGTCCTTGTAGCGCTCGTTGAAGTCGATGATGTCCCGCAGCGTCTTGACCGGCGCACCGGGAGCAAACTCCCCAAGGAAGCGGTTCAGGTCCGCCTTGAACTCGTAGAGCAAGACGGTGAGCTCAGCCTCGTCGTATTCGCCGACGTGCGGCACGTCGGCGGGGTCGACGATCACCGCCCCGGCCTGGCGCATCACGTCGATCGCCTGGTTGATGAGCGCGTCCGTAGCCGGCTGATAGCCGAACAGCTTGTGGCGGGCAACGCCGATGCGCGCGCCCTGCAACCCGCCGGGGTCGAGTGAGCGAGTGTAATCCCCGGCGACGGCCGAGGTTGCGGGATCCTTCGGATCCGGGCCGGCGAGCGCGCCGAGCAGCAGGGCGGCGTCGCGCACGGTGCGCGCCATGGGCCCTGCCGTGTCCTGGCTGTGGGCGATGGGGACGATCCCGCTGCGGGAGACGAGCCCGACGGTGGGCTTGATCCCCACGAGCGAGCACGCCGAGGCCGGGCAGACAATGGACCCGTCGGTCTCGGTGCCGACGCCGACCGCGGCGAAGTCGGCGGCGATCGCCGCCCCGGTGCCGGAGCTCGAGCCGCAGGGACTGCGGTCGAGGGCGTAGGGGTTCCTGCACTGGCCGCCCCGGGCGCTCCAACCGCTCGACGAGCTGCTCGAGCGGAAGTTCGCCCACTCGGACAGGTTCGTCTTCCCGATGATCACGGCGCCCGCCTGGCGCAGCTGCCGCACGACGAACGCGTCCTCGGGCGGCCGCGCTCCCACGAGGGCGAGCGAGCCCGCGGTCGTGGCCATGCGGTCCGCGGTCGCGATGTTGTCCTTGACCAGCACGGGAATCCCGTGCAGCGCCCCGCGTGGCCCCTTCGCTTTGCGCTCAGCGTCGAGCCGTCCTGCGATGAACAGGGCTTCGGGGTTCGTCTCGATGACGGCGCGCAGGGCGGGCCCGCTCCTATCGAGCTCGTCGATGCGGGCGAGGTAGTACTCGCACAACGACCGCGCGGTGTACTTGCCGTTTTGCATCCCTTCCTGCAAATCGGCGATGGTCGCCTCGGCGAGCGCGAACGGTGGGACGACAGGAGCCGGAACCCCGGACGCGGTCCCCGCAGAACCCGCCCTCCCTGTCCGACAGCTCCCGGCGGCCAGCACCGCCAGGCTGCCGGCAGCGCCATAGACCACGAACTCACGGCGACTTAGCTCTCGCGACATGGCTGGGTGCTAGGTGCTAGGTGTTGGGTGCTAGGGGCTGCGTGCTAGTTTTTCATCCCTAACACCTAGCACCCAGCACCTAGAGATGTGGCCCCCGCGCATCCTCATTATGTCCCCCGACCAGCGCAGCCGCGCGCTGCTCCGGGCCGAGCTCCGCGAAGCGGGCTACGACGCGATCGGCGCGAGCAGCCTCACGACCACTCTGCGCTATCCGCCCGACGAGCCGGACCGGGGCCCCGTACGGCTATTCATAGTCGATGGTGATGCCGCGGCTGCGCCGGCGCTGCTCGAGCGGACGCGAGCACGGTACCCTGGAAGCCGCTTCCTGCTGATCCGTCCCGGTGCCGCGGCCGCGCGTCCCCCCGATCCCCCCCGGCCCTGGCAGAGGGTGCTGCGGCGCCCGATCACCATCGGCGAGATCGTCGCGGCTGCGCGGGAGCTGGTGCCCCTGCCCCCTGAGCTGCAGGTCTCGATCGACCGGTGAGGGCGGTCCCTCACGCAGGGGGATACTCCCGCCGCACCTCCCGCGTGTGCTCGCCTGGAAGGGGCGGCGGGCGGCGAATCAGGGCGGGGGTTGCGGAGAACTTGCAGGGGATCCCCATGAGCTTCAAGTCCCCGATCGCGGGGTGCGGGCGACGACGCCGGCGAGCGGCGTCCTCATCTCGGGCGCGAGAGCGCGCCGCGCTCTGCGCGCGTGACCGGGGTGGCCGCCCGCGCCGGCCTCGTCCCGCACGGCGGCCCGTCGATCATCAGGGAGATAGTTCCGAGCGGCAGGGCGCTCCCCTCGTTGTACAGGATCGACGCCGCAAGGTCGTATTCGGCATGGACGGGAAGGCCCCGCCGGCCCGTCTGTCCGACGATGACCGCGAATCGGTGGCGGCTGTGCGGGTCGACGAGCTGCGAGACCGTGACGCTCCGGTGCTCAAGCCCGCGCTCGGGGTCGAGCAACAGATTGTACTCCGCGGCCGGAACGGACTCCCGACACCTTGCCTTTTGCGTCCGCGCGCTCCGGCGGGTGACGTCGACCTCGATTCGTGTGAGGAAGCTCGTCGACGGCGCCGGATTACGCAGCGTGATCTCGACGAGGGGGAACACCCCCTGGGAATCCCGGATGACCCGCACCGCCTCGAGCTCGAGCGCGTGGCGGCGCGACTCCCACGAGCCGCGGGCGACGCTGTGTACCCGCGCTCCCACCATGGCCCCAACTCCCAGGATGGCCCCCGCGGAGAGCACGGCACGAGCGACGCTCACAATGCCGCAGGGTCGCGTCGCGCCTCACCCCTAGCAGGGGGTGAGCGCCCGCGACCGCGAAAGATCGCTTGCACGGCCGCAATGGTGTCCGCCTGGTCGGCGGTCTTGTCGGTGCGATAGCGCTTCACGCGGGCGAAGCGGAGCGCGACCCCGCCCGGGTACTGGGGGCTCGCCTGCACGTCGTTGAACGCGACCTCGACCACGAGCTCGGGGCGCACATAGACGGTGTAGTCGTCCCGGCTGATTTCGAGTTGGAGCAGCCGGATGGTCTGCCACGCGAGCATTTCGTCGGTCATCCCCTTGAACGTCTTCCCGAGCATGACGAACCCCCCACCCTCGGTGTCCCGGGCACCGAGGTGCAGGTTCGAGAGCCACCCTCGGCGACGTCCGTGGCCCCATTCGGCCGCGAGCACCGCGAGATCGAGCGTCTGCGCCGGCTTCACCTTGAGCCACCGCTGCCCGCGGTTCCCGGCCTCGTACGGCGCGTCGCGGGCCTTGGCCATGATCCCTTCGTGTCCACGCCCCAGGGCGGTGTCGAGAAACCCCTGCGCCGCGTCGCCCGATCCGGTCACGGTTCGCGGAATCACGATCCCACCGGGGAGGACCTCGGTCAGCGCCTCAAACCGCCGCTCTTGCGGCTCGTCGAGCAGCGAGTCCCCGTCCAGATAGAGGATGTCGAAGAAGAATGGGGCGAGCGGCAACTCCTGCCGGAGTCGGTCGACGTCGAGCTTGCGGCCGAAACGCCGCATCGTGGTTTGGAACGGATGCGGTGTTCCCCCTGGCTGGAGCGCGATCGCCTCCCCGTCGAGCATCAGCTCGCGGGCGGGGAGCGCACGAACGACCTCCACGAGCTCGGGCACCGCCCCTGTGACCTCGTTGAGCCGCCGGGAGTAGATCCGCACATCGTCGCCGCTCTTGTGAACCTGGATGCGGGCGCCGTCGAGCTTGAACTCGAGCGCCGCCTCGCCCAGCCGCGCCAGGGCGTCACGCACGTCGTCGGCCGAGTCTGCGAGCATGGGGAGGACCGGGCGGAAGAGGCGAATCGCAAAGCGCGACAGCCCGGCGTCCCCTTCCAGCAACGCAGCCTTCGCTACGCTCGGTAGATCGCCCGCCGCCATCACGGCGCGCCGCACCCGCTCCGCCGGCACGCCGGCGGCCTGCGCCACCGCTTCCACTACGAGCCCCTCGAGCGCGCCCTGGCGCAGCTCGCCGACGCGCCCGCGCGAGCAGCTCTCTCAAGAGGCGCAGCTTCTCGCCGACCGAGCCCTTCCCCGCCACGCCGGCGACTCGCGCGAACGCCGCGTCCACTTCGGACAATGTCAGCGTGGGCGACGCAGCTGCCGAGTCAGGCGCCGCCGCCCGCACTCCGGCGAACCCGACGCCCAGCTTCGCCTGACGCAGGTTCCCGCAGAGAAACGCGCCGGCGATCTCGATCTCGTCCGGCTCCAACCGGCGGAGCAGTGCCGCGAGGAGAGCCACCTTCTCGAGCCGCCCGCTGGCCCGGGCGACTTGGCCGGACGTACCGACGAGGTCGGAGAGGCGCATCAGCGCATAAACGTCGTCACACCGAAGCCGGGCGGCTAGCACCGTTGCTCAACCCCGGGGCACCGCCCCGGGGTTAACCCACCCGGCGCGCACATCCGGCATCACTTCATGCGCCGCTGCGCGCCCAGGCGCAGGACTGGATTCCGAGACGTGAGCCCGGTATCGCACGGCGTCTTCACCGGAACGCCGTTGATCACCGTCCGTCCGAAGGGGTGGGTTAACCCCGGGCCGGCGGCCCGGGGCATAGCAGGTGCCCCATCCCGGCGCGTCGGCCTCGGCCTTGAGGCGCACCTGCGGGGAATTGACACGGCGGGGACGGTTTTGATACCGCTGATCCGCAGCGAGAGCGTTACGCTAGGGGCGCCATGTCGGCTTTCGAACGCCTCGACGCCTGGAAGGTGTGTCACGAGCTCGTGCTCGCGCTGCACCGATTCATCAAGTCCCTACCCGACTCACAGCAGGACGACGCGCTGATCTGTGACGTGATGCGCGCCGCCATCCTCGCGACGGCCAAGATCGCCCGGGGGTCGGGCACCCACCACCGACGGATGTTTCAGCGGTGCGTGGACCTCGCCGCCGGCCAGCTCGGCGAGCTCGGCTACCATCTCATGATGGCCCGCGAGTTCGGTGTTCTGCCACCGGAGAAATGGAAGGAATTCGACGCGCTGCGCGGGCGAGCGGTGTTCTACACGTTCAAGCTGTACATCTCGCTCGGAGTGAGCCCGGATGCGGGGACGTCACCGGACACGGAGGGCGAGGGCGTGCGCGACCCGTGAGTTCCCCCTCTCCGGAACGGAGAGGGGGCCAGGGGGTGAGGACTCCGGAACGGAGAGGGGGTCAGGGGGGGAGGACTCCCGAGCGGGGAGGGTGAGTGAGGCGAGGCGGCCGTCGCAACGGAGACGGGACCCGGGGGGTGGGGCGGCTGTAAACTTCACACTCTCATGCCCGAGCTCCCGGACATCGTCGTCTATCTGGAGGCCCTCGAGCCGCGGATCGTCGCGCGTCGCCTCGAGCGCATCCGGATCGGCAGTCCGTTTGTGCTGCGCTCCGCCGAGCCGGCGCCGGCCGAGCTCGCCGGCCGGATGGTTCGCGGCCTCCGCCGGCTCGGCAAACGCATCGTGATCGAGCTCGACGGTGACGTCTATGCCGTGATCCATCTCATGATCGCGGGACGGCTGCACTGGAAGGTGGCGGGCAGCGCGCTGCCCGGCCGTCGGGGGCTCGCGGCGTTCGATTGGCCAAACGGGACCCTGCTTCTGACCGAGGCCGGCACCAAACACCGCGCGTCCTTACATCTCGTCCGCAGCCGGGCGGGGCTCGCAGCGCACGACCCGGGCGGCCTGGAGCCCCTCGACGCCGATCTCGACGCCTTCCGCGCAGCGCTGACGCGCGAGAACCACACCTTGAAACGTGCCCTGACGGATCCCACGGTCCTCAGTGGCATCGGCAACGCGTACTCGGACGAAATCCTGCACGCAGCGGGGCTCTCGCCCCTCGGGCTGACCTCTCGTCTGACCGACGCGGACATCGAGCGGCTCCATCGAGCCACTCGCGAGACGCTACGCTCGTGGATCGAGCGATTGCGCGCCGACGTCGGGGACCGGTTCCCCGAGAACGTGACCGCGTTCCGGCCGGAGATGGCGGTGCACGGTCTCTACCGCAAGCCCTGCCCTGCCTGCGGCGCGCCGGTGCAGCGCATTCGTTACGCCGCGAACGAGGTGAACTACTGCCCCCGCTGCCAGACGGATGGAAGAATACTCGCCGACCGCTCCATGTCGCGGCTCCTCAAGAAGGATTGGCCGCGCTCGTTGGAGGAGTGGGAGGGAAGGTTCGAGGGGAGCGGCGAGACCTAATCTGGATTAACGCATGATCCCGTCAACGCGGCCTCTACCGCCCTCTACCGCC
>QHVD01000532.1:0-443 GCA_003222235.1 Gemmatimonadota bacterium
AGTTGCTCGTGCCGTTGCAGGTCTCCGCGATGTCGCAGCCGCCGGCCACTGCCGCACGGCACACGGTGCCGGCGGGCTGCACAGCGTCAGCCGGGCAGGTCGTGGACGTCCCCGTGCAGGTCTCCGCGATGTCGCAGCCGCCAGCCACTGCCGCACGGCACATCGTCCCCGCGTTTCCCGCCGGATGTGTGCAGTCGAGACTGGTTCCATCGCAGACGTCGCGGGTGCACACGTTGCCGTCGTCTGGGCACGCCGTCCCGCTCGCCTTGGCGGGATGGGTGCACGCGGGTGCGCCGACCGTGCCGTTGCAGACGTCGCTCGTGCACACGTGACCGTCGTCGCTGCACGCCGTCCCCGCCGACTTGACCGTGTCCGCCGGACAGGTGGCGCTCGTCCCGGAGCAGGTCTCCTGGTTATCGCACTCGTTCAATGCGGGGCGGCAC
>QHVD01000532.1:547-2780 GCA_003222235.1 Gemmatimonadota bacterium
GGCCGGGCAGGCGTCGCTCGAGCCCGTGCAGGTCTCGGCCACGTCGCAGCCGCCGGCCACTGCCGCCCGGCACACCGCGCTGCTCGGCAGGAAGTGGCAGGTTGCGTCGCAGCAGGCGCCGCCAAGGGCGACGTCGCAGTCCTCGCCGGCGTCGACCAGCCCGTTGCCACAGGTGGGCGCCTTGTAGGTGGCGATGGCGGCTGCCCAGAGGCGGGAGGTCCCGAGGGTGCCGTTGGCGGTGTAGCCCTGTGCCGTCGAAACGATGCGGTACTCCGGATCGATGGTGATGTAGATGGTCCCGTCGGAGCCCGATTGGCCCGAGCCGGTGCTCGAGAGCGCCGTATAACCCGAGCCCGCGGTGAACGTGTCGCTGCTTTTCCCCTCGACACCGATGGCGCCGATGAGCAGCTCGACAGGCTGCGAGATGGTGGCGGTCGAGCCGGAGGACGGCGTCATGTTGGCCACGGTGTTCGTGGCGGAGGCCTTCTTGTCGAACGCGGCCGTGGTGGCGAGGCCCGAGAACTCGTTCACGCTCAGCGCCCTCGCCGTGGCGGTCGGGTGAGTCACGGTAATGGTGTTGCCGCTCACCAGCGCGGTGGTGACCGGCGCCGAGAAGACGATCGTCCGGACGCCCGACGTTCCCGAGCCATTCGTGACGTCAGCATCCGCGGTGTAGGTGTTCCCCTTCGTGTCGGCGCACGTGACCGTGCCGGTCGCGGGGTCCATCGCGAAGGCCACGATCACGGTGTCCCCCGCCGCAACGGCCGCCGTTAGGGTGACGGCGATCGACGTTCCGGAAGACTGGCTCGCGTTCGTCCCGAGGCTCTGGACGAACGCGATGCCGGCGTGCGCCTCGGATGCCGCGAGAGCGAGCAGGACCGTCAGCGCCAGCGTCGCCATGGCGCGACGGGCCGCCTCAGTCGAATGCAGGATCGTGCGGCTGATGCGAGCCATCGTTCTCCTCTCTTCGGTCCAAATGCGCCCAGCTCTTGAGTCGGAACGATCCCCGCCGCATTCGAAATGACGGAAGCGGCCCCGCCTGCCCTGTCCGCCGTCGGCGCCGGGTGCGCCGTCCCGCGCCGAGCCGACGCGGGAGGAAACGCGGCTGTTGAGCGGAAGGTGCGAACGCCTCTGGCCGCCTGTCCTGTGTGAGCTCATGGTATCACCTGCTCATCGTTGCCCTCCGCCTCGTCACTGCAGATAAACGCAGAATGACATGTTGCGCGGGGTGCCCGTGACGGCGGTGACGGCGATCTTGAAGCTGTGGCCTACCGCCAGCGCGTACGGCGTGCTCAACGTCGTCGTGCCCTCGGTGTTGGTGACTGATACGCCCGCCAGCCCGCTGATGTTGTTGCTGGAGTTGCAGTTCGTATCGTTCGGATTCGTGCTCGAGCAGTCGCGCACAGCGACGGTCGCCGTGCCGGTGCTCAGCCAGTACCGGGCTGCCACCACGCTCAACGGGCTGTTCACGAACACCGGAGCGATGAAGTTGTCGTCTCCGCTGGCGAGCGCGACTGGGTCTACGAGGAAGCATTTGAATGAACTCCCTTGGGAGCCAGTCGGGCCGGTGTCGCCCTGCGGCCCCGTCGGCCCCTGGAGACCCTGCAGACCCTGCGGCCCGGTCGGTCCCGTCGGCCCCGCGGCGCCCGTAGCTCCGGTGTTCCCCGTTGGTCCCGTTGGCCCCGCCGCGCCCGTCGTGCCGGTCGGACCGCTCGGTCCTGCCGCACCCGTCGGCCCGGTCGGCCCCTGCGTGCCCTGGGCACCGGTCGCACCCTGCGGGCCCTGCGCACCCGTGGGCCCCGTCGCCCCCTCGGCACCTGTGCAGTCCGCCGCCGTGCATGACCCGTCGCCGTTCTTGTCCTCGTTCCGCTCGGGATTGCTGAGATCGATCGTGCACTCGCCGTCCCCGTTCAGATCCCAGCACGCCGTGCCCTGTGTGCCCGTCGCCCCGGTCGGCCCCGTCGGTCCCTGCGCACCCGTGGCTCCCGGCACGCCCTGCTCACCCTGCGGCCCCGTCGCGCCTTGCGGCCCGACCGAGCCCTGATCGCCCTGCGGCCCTTGCGCTCCCTGCGCGCCCGTCGCGCCCGTGGCGCCCGTGGCACCCGTCGCGCCGGTCGCACCCTGCGGGCCCTGCGCACCCGTGGACCCCGTCGCCCCCTCGGCACCCGTGCAGTCCGCCGCCGTGCATGACCCGTCGCCGTTCTTGTCCTCGTTCCGCTCGGGATTGCTGAGA
>QHVD01000533.1 GCA_003222235.1 Gemmatimonadota bacterium
CTACGCGCGGGAACGGGGAGTTCCCCTCGTCGGTACCTGAGGCGGCTTCCAGCACGCGATCGTCGAGTTCGCGCGCAACGTTCTCGGGTTCCGAGACGCCGACCACGCCGAGACGGCGCCCAGTGCCCGGCGGCTCGTCATCACGCCGCTCGCGTGCTCGCTCGTCGGGCAGCCGCAGACGGTCTTCGTGCTCCCCGATAGCCGCGCCTCGGCGCTCTACGGCGTTACCGAGGCGACCGAGGACTATTACTGCAACTACGGTGTCAACCCGGACTACCATCGACTGCTCGAGGCCGGCGGACTCCGGGTGAGCGGGCTGGGCGGCGCGGGCGAGGTCAGGATCGTCGAGATTCCTGATCATCCGTTCTTCCTCGCCACCCTGTTCCTGCCGCAGGCCCGCTCGACGGCATCCAGGCCCCACCCGCTCCTCGTGGGCTACGCGGCCGCCGCCACCGCCCATCGGGAGGCTCGCGCAGCGTCGTGATCTGAGGGCCCCGACGGTCGAAAAACGAAACGGCGACCGAGTGCCGCCGTTTCGCGACGGGATAGAATCAGCCCAGCACCGCGTCAGTCGTCTTCGCTCGCTTCTCCGTTGGGCACCCCGTACACCGCGATGCATCCGTTGGCGCAACCATTGATGCGGTTGTTGGCCGGCAGTGGCACGAACGCGTGGTTGTTGTGAGAATCAACCGCAACCGAGTGCGCGGTGCCCCCGGCAGCCCCCGGGGCAACAGTCGGGACAACCTGGATCAACTTCTTGCTTTCCGCGTCGATGACGCCGAGCACCGGGCCCTCGGGGTTGTTGCGGGAAGCCGTGTAGTAAAGTCCGTTGTTGAACCAGACCTCGTCGGATCCCCCAACGCCTGGAACGTCGGTCGTGTCGCCTGTTCGCGCTCTCATGATCACTTGCTTGGGAGTCGGATTGGGAGTGGGACTCGCCGGATTCCAGCGAGGGCCGTTATTGGCGGTAAAAGTCTCGCTGCACCCGATGAGCAGATCGTTGTGCGGACCGACGGTGAGTCCGGCCGGTTGGCAGCGTCGCACCGGGAACGACGTCTCCAACGTCCCGGTGAAGGGATTGATGACGCCCAGGGCCCCGAGCTCCCCACGTCCACCGCCGGGGCCGTCCACTTCCGGTATCGAGATATAGAATCTTCCCGTGTGGGGGTTCCACACTGGTTGCTCGGCGCCATTGGTCGCTTTCGTGTGGTGGCCGTCTTGGCCCGTCCAGTTCGCAAACGTGATTTTCTGGCCGAGCGTTAGGTGGCCGTTGGTTGTGTTGACGTGGACTAGGGTCGCGAACGGCGGGTCGTCCGCGTTGTTCACCACAAGGAGGATCCCGTCCCTGCTGTCATAAGCCAATTCATCGGTACGATTTCCATTGTCCGCACCAGGTATGTCGAGAGTATCGGCAAACATTACAGGGTTGGTGAGATCGATCGAGTGCACCTTGCTGGGCGCGTCGGTCACGAAGAGCCACCGTCCAGAGACCACGACGCCGTTCGGACCTGACGTGTCGTTGCTCCCCGTGAATCCCTTGAACTGGCCTTTCAGAAGCTGCGTCAAGTAAACATTGTTTTTGGTGTCGACGACGTCGATGGCGTTATTGGTGCGATCGGCGAGATAGTAACGCCGGGTCGCCTGGTCGACCCAGCTGATATCGAACACCGCGATCGTATCGTGCGCGCAGGTCGGACAGTCTGTAGCCGGTATGACCCTGAGGAGCTGGACTGCCCCCCCTTGGCCGTCGTCAGCGCGGCCCGATCCGGCGCCGAGCAGGAGGATGGGAACAACAACGACGAGAAGCAGGACCAGCGGGCGCGAGCACTTTCGCCTCATTGCGAGACCTCCTTTGTGGGCCACCACCCTGAGCCATACTTCGACTTCGGTTATCAGCGCCTGCGCCATACGAACACTCGTCGAGGGGCGCCGCTGCTCCGCTACGCGCAGACGCAGCGGGCGCGAGGCACGCGGAGCGGGTACGTCAGGCGGAGGCGGCGGGAGGGGCGCGCGTGTGCCACGACGAGAGCGGGCAAGCGGACAGCAGGCTCTCGTCTGGCGCGGACACGGAAGCGATGACGACTGCGGCGGACATCGTGTGCCAAGGCAGGTGAGCGTCCGTGGTGCCGACGCTGGACGTCGCCAGCAGAACGACGTCGTCGTAGTCGCCGTTGTCCCAGAAGCCGGCGATCCAGCCGGGATCGGGCGGACTGGCATAGGCGAGGGGCGCGAGCAGCACCATCGCGCCCATGAGTAGGAGAACGAGCGAACGCTGGAGCGTCACTGGCGACGAGATAGCACTGCGCTGCTCCGCTTGTCAAGCAATCGTGCCGCGTGTTTGCCGCGCACGTTGCTCACCGTTCTGATGCCGCATCCGAGCGCCAGTGACTCGAGAGCCCCGACGGGCCTGATAAGCTGTCCGTCATGGACACCACGGAGTTCCGCCGCCACGCCCACGCGTTCGTCGACTGGATGGCCGACTACCTGGCCGAGGTCGAGTGCTATCCCGTGCGCGCCCAGGTCAAGCCCGGAGAGGTCGCCGCGAAGCTCCCGCTCACGCCGCCCGAGCGCGGCGAGCCGATGGAGACGATCTTCGCCGACTTCACCTCGGTCGTGCTGCCGGGGA
>QHVD01000534.1:0-2100 GCA_003222235.1 Gemmatimonadota bacterium
AGAGCGCAAGGGACGGGCGACCGGATCGGGGACGGCGAGAGTCTGATCGGGGCAAGGGCGGGAGCGTGCTCAGCCCACCGCGAGCGGTCGGGGCGCAGGGGGAGGGAAAGCTCTTCGGTAGGTCAGGAACCCACTAAGAGGGTGCTGTAGAGACCGCTCTGCGGTTTGCTCGGATGCCCGCTAGTGCTCGCTATCTCGATTCTTTTCCATTGACGGCTCAGCGAAGGGCGCAGTACGTCACTGGGGATGACCGTCATCCTTGCCCGCACCATGCTCCGGTCGCCTGAGGACTTGGTTATGAACGAGGCAGAACCGCCTGCCGCGCGCAGCCAGGGCCTCCGAGCGAGCAAGGTTCCAGAAGTCATCCTGCTCTTTTGGATCATGAAGATAGCCGCGACCACTTTGGGCGAAACGGCGGGCGACCTCTTATCGATGACACTGAACGTGGGCTACGCCGTCAGCTCGATGATCTTGATCGGACTGTTCCTGCTGACCGTCGTGGTGCAATTGCGCGCCAAGAAATATCATCCGATCCTCTACTGGACCGTCATTCTTTCGACCAGCACGGCTGGCACGACGATGTCGGACTACATGGACCGATCTTTGGGCCTCGGCTACGCCAAGGGAACCCTCATCTTGGTCGGGATTCTCGCCGCGATCTTCTTGGTCTGGCGCTTTAGCGCCAATTCGTTCTCGGTGCAAAGTATCAGGACCTTCAAGGTCGAGCTGCTGTACTGGACGGCGATCCTGTTCTCGAACACTCTCGGCACCGCACTCGGTGATTTTTTGGCCGATAGTTCCGGCCTCGGGTTTGCGGGCGGCGCGGCCGTCATTGGTGGCTTGCTGGCGGCGATCGTCTTGGCGGCGTACTTCACGCAGGCTTCGAAGACCCTGCTGTTCTGGATGGCGTTCGTGCTCACGCGCCCGTTTGGCGCGACGATGGGCGATGTGCTGACCAAGCCGCAGGAACGCGGAGGTCTTGGTTTTGGTACTGTCGGCTCATCCGCGATTTTGGGTGCGATCCTTGTGATCTTGGTCGTGTACACGACGTTGAAAAATGCGCCGACCGCAGCTGCGGCCGACCACCCTTGACGTTGCCCGCTGCGGACGCGACGGAATCCACGTTATCAGCGGCCCGGCGGCTTTCGAGTGCGGAACGCCCACGACGGGGCGGTGGCGCGGTCGGCGGCTTGTTTTTGCGGGTAGTCGCGACAATCCGGCGAAGGTGACGAAACACCCGATCTTGCATCCAGCACCGAGTCGTCACGCAGCGCGGCGTTGCTCACGACGGTGTGGCCGCACGCGCACGGCAGGTCGCGTCCGGCAACGTCGTCGCTGCAGAGTTGCGCCCCGGCCCTCGCCAACGGGAAACCAACGACCGACATCGGCGTGAGCAACGCGCGGAGCTTCATCGACGACCTCCGCTCGGCCCGGAGCGACACCGAGCTGCCGTAGAATGTAAAAAGGACCGCGCGCTAGGCTCACCGCGCGTGTCCGCCCCAGGCAGGTCGGCTGTCAAGGGAAGGTGCGAGTGTTCCCTGCCGCGAGCCCCGACCAAAGCCAGCGAGCGCCGCTCCGCCCCAGTGACAAAACGCCTCACAGGAGGCATGCCCGAGCGCCGGACGGGACCACTTCACTCTTGCTTCATCGATTTTCGACTAGTCCCTAACGGGTTCTCGCAGCCACTGCCGCGGGGTCGCCTTACCCCCATCCGCTGCAACAGATCGTGCATGGTCCGTCCGGGGAAAACTAACGCGAGAGGGGGCCAGAGCGCCACAACATCGGAACCTGACGCCGTTCCCGTCGCGGCGCGTGACCTCGTCGGTCAGGACGGTGAGGAGCATGTCCTGGTAGGGCAGCTTCTGCTGGCGGGCGAGCGTGAGGCGGTCGGGGGGGCGTCCGGGGGGATGAGGGAGAGCGTGAGGCGACGCAGGACGGCGCTGCTCGGCGAGGAAACGGCCGGGCTGTCGCCGACGACGATCACGCGGCTCAGAAGGTAAGACAATGCTCGCCCGCCGTCACCCCTCGCACCCCGTCGCCCTGCTCGCTTCGATCGTAGGGCTCGGCGTACTGCTCACGTTCATCAACCGCGACTTGCCG
>QHVD01000534.1:2141-3724 GCA_003222235.1 Gemmatimonadota bacterium
GTATGCGGTTGTGGCAGGTGTGCGGCGACCCCCAGCTTGTGTTCAACAAGGCGTGTGGGTTCCCGGCGCTCGCCGCGCCCCTCATCGATCTGTTCGGGATGAATGTCGGGCTGAAGTGGGCCTCGTGCATCGGTACGGCGCTGTTCGTGTACGCCTGCTTCGTGTTCTTCCGCCGCTTCAACGCACGGTTTGGCCTGGACGAGGCCGACCTCCCGCTCGAGCTCCTCGTCTGTTGCCTCAACCCGCTGGTCGCGTACCAGTTCTGGTCGGCGTACCCGGACAGCCTCTTCTACGCCGGGTTGATCTTCAGCTTGGTGCTGCTCGATCGGCTGGTCATGGACCGCGACCGCTCGGATCTACGACTCGCCCTCGGGTACCTGGCCGTCTTCCTCGTCTCGCTGATCGTCAAACCCGGAGCGCTGGTGTTCTTCCCGCTGCACGCCGTCTACCTGTGGTGGTACCGCGGTGAAGTGGCGCACGCTTTCGCCGAGCGGCCGCGGCGGATCGTGCTGCTCGCCGCGACCTTCGCCCTGGCGCTCGCGTTCGTGGGCCTCGCCACGATCGGGTGGAACCCGCTCGTCAATCTGCAGGGGAACGAAGGCCAGTACGACGGAGTGGTCGCCTACATGAGGAGCGTGAAGCAGGTCGCCGTCTTTCTCGCGTTGTCCTTCGGCGTGTTGCTGTTCCTCGCGCCGCTGATCCGGGTGCACGCGGGCGACGCACTCTGGTTCGTGCTGATCGTCATCTACGCCCACATCTTCATGGTCTATCCGGGGGCGCCCTACAACGCGCGCTACTACGTCGCCATCCTGCCCCTGGCGACAATGTACGTGGTGCGCGCGTTCCGCGAGCTGTCGTGGGCCGCGCTGCGCCGCACCGCCCTGGCGATGTTCCTGGCCACGAACGCCATCGCCGTGCTCGCGTTCAACGAGCGCACGGCGTTCCGCGGTCTGACTGCGTACCTTCCCCCGTCGTGGTTCGAGGAGTTCACCTACACCGACTGCTTGCGCATGGGAGCGCACCTGACGATGCAGGCGTCGCTTGCCGCGGTGAACGAGCAGGTGCCCCCGGGCGCGAAGCTGTACTACGTGTCCGCCTACTACTACGGCAGCGGCGGGGAGGGCGTGTATCAGGACGCGGGGCTGCTGCGCGGGAACCTCGAGATCCAATACGCGAAGGACACGTCCGCGGTCAAGGAGGGCGCGGGCGACTTCTACGTGTTCTTTTCACCACCGGCGCCGCCCCACCCGCGGCCCAGGTTCGAGGAACTGACGCCGCGGCTCTTCCGCGCCAACCCCGGGCTGCTGCCGAAGCGCTCGCGGAAGATCTCCGCGTCGGAGGCAGCGGACAAGGCGCCCGGCGCGACGATGTCGCAGCCGTGACGGGGGCCCGAGGTGGTTGGTAGGTAAATCGAGCGCGAACTCGCCTTCGAGCTCGGCCACAGTCTTTCTCCTGCGCCCCGCGGCGGCCTCGCACCCGAGGTGCGGCTCACGAGCACGTCATCACCCTCGGCGTCCCGCACCTCGGCGAGCTTCGGTCAACGCCCAGAAGCTGATCGCGCCCGCGCGGCTGCGTGGCAAACC
>QHVD01000299.1 GCA_003222235.1 Gemmatimonadota bacterium
AGCGGGGCCGGCGGCGGAGCGAACACGAAGCTCGCGAACGCCGCGCCGAGGCTGCTCGGGGTGCGCGCCACGGGAGTTCCGAGCGAGTCGACGCTGAGATACCACTGCAGCACCGGCCCGAAGGTGGTGCCCTTGCCGAACGCGATGCTGGCGAGCGTGTCGGCGGCGATGCGAATGCCGTACGAGACAGTGCCGGAATCGGTCGGGATATAGCGCGCCGCCGCCGTGTCGAGCTTGAACGACACCACCAGCTGGTGGCTCACCGTGTCGTCCGACACGACGCTGTCACCCGTCACCGGGTCTTTCCTTCCCGGTTGCGCGAGCAGGGTGTCGATGTTCACGGTGCGGACGAGCGAGTCGGTGAACGGGGCCGCCACGGAGCCGAAGGTGGTGCCGGAATCGATCGTGATCGGCAGCCGGTAGAACTGCAGCCGGAGGTTGTGCGTCGCGGTGTCGCGCCGCAGAAGGACGAGCTTGAGCCGGGCGGAGTCGGCGCCGAGGATCGGACCGGTCGAGGTATCGGCGCTCGAAATCCGGAAGCGCGAGCCGTACCCGTTGATCCGGAAGATCGGCCGGCCGTCCAGCGTATCCGTCGCGCCGGGGATATGCGCCGCGAGCATCAGGGCGGCCTCCTGGGCGAGCACGTAGCCGCGGTGCGACGAGTCCCCGTGGATGCTGCTCGTGAGCAGCGTATCGACGATGGTGATCTGACCCGAGGGACAGAAATCCGGACACTGGCCCGGCGCCGTGAGCCGCTCCACGCACGCCGCGACGAGCAACGCGACGCCGATCAACGCGAGCCGGCGCCTCGTCACTTGGTGAGCGTCGCTTTCGCGAACGCGTCGGGCAGGAGATCGCGCAGCACCCAACGGCGCTCGGTCTTCGGCCCCACAGCGATCACCTGGAGGTCGAGCCCGAACTCGGCGAGCAGCTGGCGGCACGCGCCGCACGGCGACGCCGGTGGGTCCACGTCCGTCGCCACAACGATGTGGCTGAACCCCCGCGCCCCGTCCGCGATCGCGGCGCCGATCGCCATCCGTTCGGCGCAGATGGTGAGTCCGTAGGAGGCACTCTCGACGTTCGCCCCGACGAACACGCGGCCGTCGGCTGCCTCGAGCGCCGCGCCCACCCTGAACTTACTGTAGGGGCAGTACGCGTTCTTCTGCACCTCGCGCGCACGGCGCACCAGCTCGGCGCTCACGACCAGACTCCCGAGAGGAACGACGTCCCCGCCGCGAGCGGCGGCGCCACGCTGAAGTACTCGGCGACGGTCGCGCCCATGTCCGCGAACGTACTCCGCTCCCCGAGCGCCGTCGGCCGCACCCGCGGGCCCAGGGCCAGGATCGGCACCGCTTCACGCGAGTGGTCCGTCGACGGCGTGGTGGGGTCGTTCCCGTGGTCGGCGGTGAAAATGATCAGGTCATCTCCCTTGATGCGCGCCTCGAGCCGGGGAATCCAGGCGTCGAGCTGTTTCAGTCCTTCATGAAACCCCGGGACGTCGTTCCGGTGCCCCCAGGTCTGGTCGAACTCGATCACGTTCACGAAGATGAAGCCCGTCTCCACCGACGCGAGCGCCCGCTCTACCAGCCCGTAGGCGTGGCGGTTCGTGGGCGTGTGCTCGCTCGTGATGTTCCGGCCGGCGAACAGGTCGTCCACCTTGCCGATCCCGACCCGGGGGATCCCGGCGTCTGCCAGCCGGTCGAGCACGGTCACCCCCACGGGCGCGATCGAGAAGTCGCGGCGATACGCCGTGCGCTGGTACGCCCCCGGCCTTCCCGCAAACGGCCGCGCGATCACCCGGCTCACCATATGCTCGCCCACGAGCAGCTCCCGCGCGACCTCGCACGCCCGGTACAGCTCGGCAAGGGGGACCGTGTCCTCGTGCGCGGCGACCTGGAAGACCGAGTCCGCAGAAGTGTATACGATCCACTTCCCGGTGCGCTGGTGCTCCTCGCCCAGCTCGGCGATGATGGCGGTCCCGGACGCCGCCCTGTTGCCGATCACGCCGCGCCCGGTGCGACGCGCGAACTCGTCGAGCAGCTGCTGCGCAAAGCCGTTCGGATAGGTGCGAAACGGCCGGTCGAGGATGATCCCGCAGATCTCCCAGTGCCCCGTGGTCGAGTCCTTACCCTGGGACTTGGGGAGCGCCACCCCGTACGCGGCTGTCGGACTAACCCCGGGCGCAAGCCCGGGGCCGGGCGCACCACTAACCCCACGCGCAAGCGCGGGGTCCCCGGGGTCCCCGGGGGACAGCCCGGGGATCGGCCGGCACCTGCCCAGGCCCAGCCGCTCCAGATTGGGGAGTCGCAGGCCCCCGACCGCACGCGCGACATTCCCGAGCGTGTCGCTCCCCGCGTCGCCGTAGGCCGCCGTATCCGGCGCCGGCCCGATGCCCAGGCCGTCCAGCACGATGATGGCGGCGCGCTTCAACCGTAGATGCGGGGCAAGCGAGGTCCGAGCGACGTGAGCACTTCCCGCTGCAGCTGGTCGCCCCAGCCGGCGAACTCCTCCAGGCTGATTCGGCCGCCGTCGGACTCGCCGATCAGCGTCGCCACCTCGCCGACCGTGACCGCGTGGCCACGCGTCTCGACCATCGTCAGATCCATCGTGACCGCGCCGATGATCGGACAGCGCCTGCCGTGGAGCACGGCCGAGGCGCGGCCCGAGACCCCGACCGAGCGCCGCACGCCGTCCGCGTAGCCGATGCCGAGCGTCGCGACCGTCGTGGGCTGTTTGGCGGTCCAGAGCGCGTTGTAGCTCACGCTCTCACCGGCCTCGACGCGCCGCACCGCGAGCACCCGCGCGCGCAGGCTCACCACCGGGCGCGGCTCCGGGAACCCTTCCCCGGGCGAGCCGCCATAAAGAAACACGCCGGGCCGCACCATGTCGAACGCGAAGCGCCGGTCGCGGAGCGCGGCGGCGCTGTTCGCGACGTGGAGCAGCGCCGGCCGGTGCGGCAACCGCGCCACCGCCTCGAGGAACCGCTCCCGCTGCCGGTCTGCCGAGCCGTCCCGGCGGTCCGCCGAGTGGAACTGGGTGTAACAGCCCTCGAGGCGTGGCGTGTCGAGGGCGCCCCGCAACGCCTCGATCTCGTCCCAGCGCACGCCCGAGCGGCCCATCCCGGTATCGATCTCGAGGTGGAAGGGGCGCTCGCCGCCGGCGGTCCAACTGGTGATCGACTCCGCGTCGCCGAGCACGGGGGTGAGGCCAAACTCGTGGAATTGGTAGAGCAGTGCGGGCTGCACCGGCATGAAGACGATTACGGGGCGGGTGATCCCCGCCGCTCGAAGCTCCGTGCCCTCCTGCACCGTCGCCACCCCGTAGCCCCACGGGTCGAGAGCCTCGAGCGCCTTACACACGGCGACCGCTCCAACCCCGTAGGCGTTCGCCTTCACCACCGGGAGGAGCCGCGTACCGGCGGCCCGTGCTACTGTGCGGGCGTTCTCGATGACGGCGGCGAGATTCACCTCGACCCAAGCGCGGCTGTCGCGCCCGTGGATTGACACACTCACAGGGGCGCGTATCATACCCCGCCCGGCAGCTAAATGCAAGGCGATGAAGCGGTTGGGAGAACCGATGCCTAACGATGCCGCCCTGGCACGCGCGCTCGCGTTGGTGCGCGACCTGCGAGCCCGCTGCCCCTGGGACCGTGCCCAGACCGCCGCGACATTGCGTCCGTATCTCGTCGAGGAGGTCCTGGAGTTGGACCAGGCTCTCAAGACCGGCAATCCTGCCGAGCTGCGGGACGAGCTGGGGGACCTGCTGCTCCATCTCGCCTTCCAAATCGTGATCGGCGAAGAGCGCCGTGCGTTCGACGCCGAATCCGTCACGCGCACGCTCGAGGAGAAGATGTGGCGGCGGCATCCGCATCTGTTCGCGGTCGCGGACCGCCCCGACCACGAGGGCTGGGAACGAGTGAAGCGGGGGGAGCGGAAGGAGGGGCGGGAACAACGGGGCACGCTCAGCGGCCTGCCGCGAACCCTGCCTCCCCTACTCATGGCGTTCCGGCTCCAGGAGCGTGCCGCGGGCGTCGGGTTCGATTGGCCGGATGCGAAGGGGCCGCTCGAGAAAGTGAAGGAGGAGGTCGCGGAGGTAGAGCGGGAAACGGGAAAGGGTAAACGGGAAACGATCAAAGACGAGATCGGCGACTTGCTATTCGCGGTCGTGAATCTCGCCCGCAAGCTCGAGATCGATCCCCGCGCCGCGCTCGAGCAGGCGAACGACAAGTTCACTCGGCGTTTTGAGCAGGTGGAACGGCTGGCAGAAGCCCGGGGCCTAGAGCTGGGAAGGGCGAGCCTGGAGGAGCTGGATAAACTCTGGGAAGAGGTGAAGCAGCACGACTAAGTGCGGAGTGCGGAGTGCGGAATGCGGAGTTGAAGTGGGAGGTCGTGCGGCACGACGCCCACCGTTACACTCCGCACTCCGCATTCCGCATTCCGCACTGGCTCACGGCCACAGTTTATAGAGCGTCCGCGGAAACGCGATCGCCTCCCGGATGTGCGGGATGCCGCAGATCCACGCCACCGTGCGCTCGACGCCGAGTCCGAAGCCCGAGTGTACGAAGGTGCCGTACTTGCGCAGGTCGAGGTACCACGAGTAGGCGTCCTCGGGGAGTTTCTCCTCGCGAATCCGCGCCAGCAGCTTGTCGTGGTCGTCCTCCCGCTGGCTGCCGCCGATGATCTCCCCGTATCCCTCGGGTGCGAGCATGTCGTTGTTGAGCACGGTGCGCGGGTCGGCGGCGTTTTCCTTCATATAGAATGCTTTCACCTGCTTCGGGTAATTGTAGACCAGCACCGGGCGGTCGTACTGCTTCGCGAGCAACGTTTCCGCGTCGCCTCCGAGGTCCCGGCCCCACTCGATGCCACTGCCCAGGGCCCCGAGCTTTTCGACCGCATCGGTGTAGGAAATCCGCGGGAACGGCGGCCGGATCGCTTCGAGCGGCCGCATGTCGCGCTCCAGCTCCGCGAGCTCCGGTCTGCGGCGCTCGAGGCAGCGGGCCACGACGTAGGAGACGAATTCCTCCTGGAGCTTCATATTGTCGTTGGAGTCGTTCCAGGCGACCTCGGGCTCGACCATCCAGAACTCGGTGAGGTGTCGTCGCGTCTTCGACTTTTCCGCGCGAAAGGTGGGCCCGAAGCAATACACCTTGCCGAGCGCCGCCGCGGCGGCCTCGACGTACAGCTGCCCCGTCTGCGCCAGGTACGCGGTGCCGAGGTCGAAGTATTCGACGGCGAACAGATTGCCGGCCGCTTCGCCGATCGACCCGGTGAGGATCGGGGTGTCCACCAGGATGAAGTCGCGCTCGTAGAAAAAGTCGCGGATCGCCTGGACCACTTCGTGGCGCACGCGCGCGATGGCGACCTGGCGCCGGCTGCGCAGCCAGAGGTGACGGTGCTCGAACAGGAACGCCGTGCCGTGCTCTTTCGGTGTGATCGGGAAGTCGTGGCTCGGACCGATGATCGTGAGATCCGACGCCTGGAGCTCGACGCCGCCCGGGGCGCGCCGGTCGGCGCGCACCACGCCCGTGACCTCGAGCGATGTCTCCTGGGCGAGCTTGCCGAGCGCCTCCCACGCCGCGTCCGGGACCTCCTGCCTGGAGAGGACGGCTTGCAGATAACCCGTCCCGTCGCGCAGCGCGACGAAGGCGATCTTGCCGCTCGAGCGGGTGGTCATCACCCAGCCGCGCACGGCGACGGTCTGACCCACGAGCTGCGGCAGCGCCGCGATGCGATGAAAGTCGGGCACAGGCGCGGCATACTAGTGGCGGGGTTTTGGGCTGTCAACGCGACGGCGTGCGCGTCCTCCTACGTCCCGCCCTCCAAGCTGGGGCCCGCCCGCCAGGAGACGAGCTGGCCGGTCTACCTGGGCACACCACGCCACGACGCCTGTGTCGCCGAGTCGCTCAACGCCGACCCCCGCCTGCTGTGGCGCGCGGACGTGGGGCGCGCCGTGCGCGGCAGCCCCGCCATCGGGGAGACCGTGCTGGTCGTGGGCGTGGCCGACCGGGCGGTGGCGCTGGTGGACCGCGCCACGGGTCAGGCCCTGTGGCGCACGCGGGTCGCCGGCACGGTGCAGGGCGGGCCGCTCCTCGAGTCGGACCGCGTGTACGTCGCGACCGAGGCCGCGCCCGACGCGAAGCTGTACGCGCTGCGGCTGCGCGACGGGCAGCCGATCTGGAGCACCAGGACCGAGAGTGTCGTCGCGCCGCTGGCGCTCGACGGCGACACCCTGTACGCCGGGACGGAGACGGGCGTGATGCTCCGGCTCGAGACGGACGCCGGGAAGATCGCCTGGCGGCGCCCGCTCGGCGGAGCGATCCGCGCGGCCCCGGTGCCGACGCCTGACGGCATCGCCGCGGCCACTACGGCCGATACCCTGTACCTGCTCGACCGCGCCACCGGCGCGGTCCGGGCACGCCTCGCCACCCCGGGCGCGGTGCTCGCCGGCCCGGCCCTCGACGGCTCGCGCCTCTACCTCGGCACCACGAGCGGCCGCCTGCTCGCGATCGAACTCCCGGCGCTGACCGTCGCCTGGGATCTGGCGGCGGGGGACGCGGTGTTCGGCGCCCCGGCGGTGGCGCGGGACACCGTGTACGCCTTGGCCCGCAACGGGACGCTGTGGGTGATCCCCGCCCGCCAACCCGCCGCCGCGCGCTCCTTCGCGCTCGCCATCGCGGCGACCGCCGGCCCGACCCCGCTCGCCTCGGGCGTGCTGGTGGCGAGCGTGAGCGGAGAGGTGCTGCTCGTCGATCGGGGGTCGGGCGCGGCCGCCTGGCGCGTGCAGCTCGACGGCCCCATCGAGCAGCCGCCGCTGGTGCGCGACGGCCAGTTGGTCGTGATCGGAGGCCGCGGCGATATTCAGGCGTACCGATGAGGCGGACGGTTCCCCTGCTCTGCATCGTCGCGCTGTCGGCGTCGTGGCGCCTTTCGGCACAAGAGCTTGACAGCGTCACACGTCACACGTCACACGTCGCACGTCGACCTCGTGCAACGTGGGACGTGGGACGTGCGACGGTTCATTGGGGCAAATGGCTCGCGTCCGCCGCGGCGATCGCCTTCACCGTCATGGGCGCGCACGAGCACGACAACTCCAACCGCGTCTTCAGCCAGCTGCTCGACATGTGCCGCGCCGACGACGCGGCCTGCCGTCTTGCCTCCGACGGCCGCTATGTGAACCCCGCCGCCGAGCAGCTGTACCAGGCGTCCATCGCCTACGACCGCCGAGCCCATGTGCGCCTGCTCGCGGGCCAGGGCAGCCTGCTCGCTGCCGCGGGGCTGTTCATCGCCGACCTGCGACATCACACGGGTGGGCCGGGGA
>QHVD01000535.1 GCA_003222235.1 Gemmatimonadota bacterium
TGACGGTCGCCACGGCCGTGTTGGAGCTGGTCCACGTGACCGTCCGGCCGGTCAGGGTGTTGCCGTTGGCGTCCTTCAAGACCGCGGTGAGCTGCACCGTCTGCGCCACCGCCACGCTCGCCGAGGCCGGACTGACCGTCACCGTGGCCACGGGCACATTGGTAACCGAGATGGCCGACGTGCCGCTCTTCCCTTCACTCGTCGCGGTGATCGTCGCCGAGCCCACCGCCACACCCGTAACCAAGCCGCTGCCGCTCACGGTGGCCGCGCCCGTGTTGGAGCTGGTCCACGTGACCGTCCGGCCGGTCAGGGTGGTACCGTTGGCGTCCTTGAGTGTCGCGGTGAGTTGCACCGTCCCGTTCGTGCCGATGGTGGCGGACGCCGGAGTGACGGTGACTGAAGCGACCGGGCCCTTCTTGGCGGCCGCCGTGACTCGCAGTCCAGACACAGTCACACCGGGAGCAACCGGTTGGTCGTCGGAGCAAGTGGTAAGCAGGATCGACGTGAGCAGCGCGGCGGCGGCCAGGGCAACTACAGATCTCCCGATCTCGGGCACGAGCAACGCCGCACGGCACAGCCTGCGTGGACCCATGTTACCTCCCCATCTCGTTGTAGCAGCTGGATTTGCCCGGTCGCAACCAGTTCCGCGCCGTTTGCGACCCGTCGCGACTCGCAGCCTCGGCGAACGCGGATAACCTAGGGCGGCGCGGTAAGGGCCCGGTCAAAAACGGGTCAAACGCGCCTAATGCTGGAAATCAGGACGTGCGTAGTCTCATGCTGGAACTGAGGACGTTTGGCGGGCAGTGCGTGGCGCGCAGACTCCCTCACGGTTCCCGTGCGAGTTCGGCCGCAGGCGCGCGACGGGGGCGGTGCGGCTCGCGACCTCACTTTCGCTCTGGTGCCGCGTAGCAGAGTTGCCCACTGTAGCGGAACACTGTTTTGCCGCCGGCCAAGTCCGGAAAATTCGGCAAGAAGACCTCGCCGATGACGTCAATCTTGCCGCTCGCGCCGGCAAACCGTCCGGTTCCGCCGGTGATGCGCACCGGGTATGAAACGACTGCGAGCAGGCCCGGTGCCACCGGAGCAACCGTCGCGTTGGCGGGGGCCGCGGTGATGCTGTAGCCCGCCTCCGTCACAAAATGGTGTACGCTCAGAATCACCGCGGATACCGCGCCTGCCAGATCGCCGGTTTGCGTGCCGAGGGTGGTCGCTTGCTTGATGACCGCGAGGTTGGTCATGCCCGCCCCCTCGACTGGAGCACAGTGAGGCGCTGCGTGTTCCGACTGCGCGAACGCGGCGGAACCCGGTGCAAACACCAAAGCAACCAATACCCGAGTAGCAATCAGCCTTCTGGCCATCGTTAGCCTCCGTGTCCGAGGTTGGATTCTCCGCGCATCGTCTCTAACCGCCCATCGCCGCGGCGACTCGCCCGCACCCGCCGGAGCTTCTCGACGGCGCTCAACAGCCGCGCTTCGATGACCCGGAGCAGTTCGCTTGGGTCGGAGTCGTCATGGTCTCCTCCAGGACTACTAGGGTCGGTCGTCATCAGGTGCGCGACGCTCAGCGACGTCCTTCCAGCTCGACGAGTGCGTGCTCGAGGCGCGTGATCGCGTCGGGGATCTCAGGACAGACGACCCAGAGCGCGGAATCCTTGAGCAGCAGCAGCAGCTGGAGGGCATTGCGGATGTGCTGGGCCGGCGTCTCGGCGAGCGGAACGGTGCCCGGCCGTGCTGCACCCGGGAGAAGGGGAGCGCTCACTTGAAGCCCGTACACAGTTGCCTCCCTCAGTGACCTCGGGTCTCGGCGCAACGTTGATGCGCCTACGGTGCCGGCCAGTTCTCAAGCCAAGTTCAAGCCGTCTCGCGCGATCATGGCTCCGCCGAGAACGGATTACCTGACACGGCGTGCGGGGGCTAACCTACAGTGCGAGGGTGAGAGCCCGGTCAAAAACGGGTCAAACGGGAGGACTTCGCGATCTCTCGGAGCGGAAGGCCGATCAAGCAGCTTTCAAAACGACCTTCGGGTCTTCTGCTCGACCTTTGTGTCATGCCAGTCCACGCTCCCGGCACTTGCGCGTTTGTTATACAGCTTTAATATTGGCCGTATACAGATTCCACGAGGTGCCGCGTGGCAAGGCGCCGACCCGGCTCGCGCTGGGTGCGCAAGAACATGGCGATGGACCAGCGCAAGCTGACCCTCGCCAAGGAGTTCCTCGGGGCCCGCACTGAGACGGAGACGGTGGACACCGCCCTGGACCTGCTTGCCTTTCAGGCCGAGGTATTCGCCGGTCTGGACGCGCTGGCCGCGGCCGGTCCCATCCGCGACCGATACAGTCGCCGCGGTTAGTGGCCGGGTGCCACCTCCGTGCCGAAGTTCACCCTCGACACGAACGTTGTCGTCGATGCGCTGCGCGTGCCGGAGGAACTGCGCGGGCTCAAGGCGTTCTTGCAGCGCGCGCTCCCGGTGACCTACCTCAGCGCCGTCGTGCTGCAGGAGCTCGAGGCTGGCGTAAGCTCGGCCCGGCAGGCGGACTTGTTGGAGGAGCAATTGGTTGGACCCTTTGAGCGACGCGGTCGTGTCTTCGCCCCCACCGCCCGAGCGTGGCGCCGCAACGGCTCGCTACTCGGCAGGCTGCAGCGCGGGCAGCACCGCCCCCCGCCCTCGGCACTCAGTAACGATCTCCTGCTGGCGCTGTCGTGCCGCGAGCAAGGGATGACGCTCATCACACGCGATACGGACTTTCGTCGTCTCACGCCGCTCGTGCCTGGCCTTCAGGTCGTGTTACCCTACCCCGACCTGCCGAGCCGAGTCCCCGGCTGATGCGCCTTGACGGAGCCGCCAGCACTCACCACCGAGAGGACCGAATCCACCACAGGCAGCGCCACAGGGACCGGGGTCCACTCGATGGACTGCGTCTGCGCCTAGGGCAGCGACGCCATGATCTTGCGGTATTCGGCTTCGGAGTACGCTCGGAGCGTTTCGGTGCGCAAGTTGCCTTGGGCGCCGATGCTGAGCGCCAACCGGGCGGCGGTGACGTCGTCCGGCGCCTCCAGGATCACCACGCCGTCGTACTGGCCCATCGTGAGATAGAAGGCCTTTAGCTCTGCGCCGGCGCGACGG
>QHVD01000300.1:0-5107 GCA_003222235.1 Gemmatimonadota bacterium
AGAACTGGTCCCGAGCCGGCTGATCGCGGCAGTGGGACGCCTCCTCTACCGTGAGCCGTTCGAGGTCGCGCGCTTGGAAGCCAGATTCGCCGAGAGCGCCGATGACGTGACTGCCGAGTACCGCTTCGGGCCGGGAACGCGTCGGTATCACATCCTCGTCACGGGATCTCGCTCCGCCGCCGTGCCTCCGACGACATCCTTCGAGCACTACCTGAAGGAGCGGACCTCCGGCTGCCGCACCGACCGCCGCCGCCGGCCGCAGACGTTTCGGGTGCAGCATCCGCCGTGGGCAGTGCGGGAGGTGAAGCGGGTGGATTACGACGTGGATTTTGGCGCCTTGTACGGACAGGAGTGGAGGTTCCTCAACGACAGGAAACCGGTATCGGTCATCTTTGCGGTCGGCTCGGAGGTCACTGTGTACCGAGCTTCCGGAGCACCCCCTTGATCAGCCCCTCGAGCGCGCCGGCGACCTGGCGCCCAGCATCCAGGACCTCCTCATGCGACAGCGTTTGCGCCGAGAGGCCCGCCGCGACGTTGGTGATCGCGGAGACGCCCAGGCAGCGGATTCCCCGCGCCCGGGCCACCAGGACTTCCGGCACCGTGGACATGCCCACCGCATCGGCGCCCAAGCGCTGCAGCATGCGGATCTCGGCCGGCGTTTCGAACGAGGGCCCCAGCAACGCGGCGTACACCCCCTCCTCCAGCGAGACCCGCTCCTGCCGCGCCACCTCGCGGGCGAGAGCCCGCAGTTCTTTGTCGTAGGGGTCGCTCATGTCCGGGAAGCGCTCCTCCCCCTCCTCCACGGGTCCGACGAGCGGGTTCCGCCACATGAGGTTGATGTGATCCGCGATCAGCATCAGCGTCGGTGGCCGGAAGGTGTGCCGGATCCCGCCCGCGGCGTTTGTGACGATCAGCGTGGGCACGCCCAACCGCGCGAACACGCGCACCGGCAGCCCGGCGACGCTCGGCGCGTGCCCCTCATACAAATGAAAGCGGCCGCTCTGGACGAGCACCGGCACGCCTTCGAGCATGCCCGCGACCAGCTCGCCCTTGTGCCCGGGAGCGCCGGGCGCGGGGAAGCCGGGGATCTCCGCGTACGGAAGGCGGATCGCATCCCGCACCGTATCGGCGAGGCCGCCGAGCCCGGAGCCGAGGACGATCGCGACCCGGGGCTCGAGCGTGCCGAGCCGCCGCCCGACGGCGTCGGCCGCCTCGGCCGGCCCCCCCTGCGCACGTCCCGCGCCCCACACCCCTTGCTGGGTCACAGTAACGTCCCCGCGAGCGTAGCAGAGAGGAAGTTCGCGAGCGTCCCCGCGATCATGGCGCGGAACCCAAGCCGCGCGAGGTCGTGTTTGCGCTCCGGGACGAGCGCGCCGATCCCGCCGATCTGGATGCCGACGGAGCTCACGTTCGCGAAGCCGCACAAGGCGAAGGTCGCGATCGTGAACGACACCGGGTCCAGCGACTGCTTGAGCGGCCCGAGGAGCGAGTAGGCGATGAATTCGTTCAGGACCATGCGCGTCCCCAGCAGCCCGCCGATCGTGCCGCTGTCGTGCCACGGAACGCCCATGACCCAAGCGATCGGCCTGAAGATCCAGCCGAACACGGTCTGGATGTTCGCTGGGAACCACGCGAGGTAGCCGTGTACCCAGCCGAACGCGCCGTTGGCCAGGGCGACGAGCGTGATGAACGACACCAGCATCGCGATCACGTTGAGCATGAGGTACAGCCCGTCTGTCGTGCCCCGCGCGGCCGCGTCCACGACGTTCACGTCGGTGCGCGGGATGTCCACCTTCAGGCCGCCGAGCGTCAGCGGCGTTTCCGTCTCCGGCTCGAGGATCTTCGCCATCATTATCGTGCCCGGCGCGGTCATGATCACCGCCGTGAGCAGGTGCCGCGCCTCGATCCCGAAGGCGATGTAGGCCGCCATGATCGATCCCGAAACGTGCGCCATCCCGGCCGTCATCACCGTCATCAGCTCCGACCGGGTCATCCCCCCGAGGAAGGGGCGGATGGTGAGGGGCGCTTCCGTCTGACCCATGAAGATCGATGCTGCGACGTTCAAGCTTTCGGCGCCGCTCGCCCCCATCACCTTGTTCATGACGATCGCGAACGCCCGCACGACCAGCTGCATGACGCCGACGTAGTACAGGATCGCGAACAGCGCGGACACGAAGATGATGGCCGGAAGCACTTGGAAGGCGAAGATCAGGCCGAGGCTCGAGTGCTGTTTGCCGAGCTCGCCGAAGACGAACTCCGATCCGACGTACGAGAAGCTCAGGAGGTTCGTGACCGCGCTGCCCAACGCCCGGAACAGCGTCTGCCCCAGGGGAACGCGAAGTACGAAGATCGCGAACGCGAGCTGCAGGCCGACTCCCCAGGCCACCACGCGCCCGCTGATCGCCCGGCGGTTTCGGGAGAGCGCAATCCCGATGCCGAGGATGAACACGATCCCGAGCAGGCCGGTAACCCGCTGGCCGAGGGAACGCGGCGGCGCTTGGGGCGCCCCGCGCGCGGCTGCGGCGGCCACCGGCCCGGACGTGTCGGCCGAGGCCGGCTGCGGGCGCAAGGCGGCCTGGACCGTATTCCAGGCGAAGCGCGGTAGGGTGAACACCGCGAGCGCGCACACGAGGGCGACCACGAAAGCGAGAACGGTGCGGCGGAGCGGCATTTAGAGGGCCTCCAGTTCACTCTGCACCCGCGCGACCAGCGCCACCTTCTCGTACTCGGGGAGAAACGCGCTCTCGCATGCGTTGAGAACCACGCCCGCGAGCGCTTCTTTACCGAGGCCGAGCCCCGCATGGGCGTGGAAATACTCGTCGGTGAGCGAGACCCCGTCCATCAAGCGACTGTCGGTGTTGAGCGTGACGCGCACGCCGCGCTCGAGGTAGCGCTTGAACGGATGCTCCGCCAGGGACGCCACCGTGCGGGTGTGCAGGTTGCTGATGAGGCACATCTCGAGCGGGATCTTTCGCTCCACGACGGCTTCGAGCAGCCCGGCGTCCTCGCCGAGCCGTGTGCCGTGGCCGATGCGCTGCGCGCCGCAGTCGTGCAGCGCCTGGTGGATGGAATCGGGCCCGTCCCCCTCGCCGGCGTGGCAGGTGCAGCCGAGGCCGTGGCGGGCGGCGTACTCGAACGCGGCGCGGTGCTCCCGCGCGGGATGTCCCCGCTCGGCGCCCGCGAGATCGAAGCCCACGACCCCCGCGTCCTTGTAGTCCACTGCGACCCGCGCCAGCTCGAGCGACACCGAGGGCGGGAGCGTGCGGATACCGCACACCACCAGGCCGGTCTTCGTTCCGGTCTCCGCCGCGGCCCGCCCGAGCCCGCGCAGCGGGGCCTCGACCGCCTCCGTGAGCGTGAGCGCCGGGCGGTGCAACGCCGGCGAGTAGCGCACCTCAACATAGCGCACGTTCTCAGCCGCGGCGTCGACGACGAACTCGTACGCGATCCGCTCGAGCGCCTGGGCGGTCTGCATCACCGACAGAGTGATCTCGTACTTGGCCAGGTATTCCTCGAGGCTGCGCGAGCCCTGGACCGACAGCGCGCGCGCGAGCGCCTCCGGCGTGTCCGCCGGCAGCCGAATGCCCTGAGAGCGCGCCAGGTCGAGCATCGTCTGCGGCCGGAGGCACCCATCGAGGTGCACGTGCAGCTCGGCCTTGGGCCAGCGCCGCAGCAGGTCCTTGGAGAGGCGCGGGGGACCCTGCCGGGCGGTCACCACCACGCGGAAGATGGCGCCCCCCTCACCCACGGGATCGCTCGCGTCCACCGGGCGCCCCACGCCGTCCGTGGCGTGCGCGGCGCCGCTCACGAGCAGGCCGGCGAGCTCGCGGTCGAACACCTCCACCGCGTCGCGCACCGTCGCGCCGCGCGTCACGCTCACCGGCTTCTCGTTGACGAAGACGCGCAGCTCGCCCGAGCGCATAGTGCGCGGAAAATTGCCAAGCCGACCCTGAATGCGCTACCTTCGTCACCGTCGCGAGGTTGAATCCCATGCCCGAGTCCCACCGTTTGATCGTCGATCGCCACGAAGGCGATCTCGCCGTCGTCGAAGTGGACGGCACCGGGTTCAGCGATCTTCCGCGGTGGCTGTTGCCGCGGCACGCGCAGCCTGGCGACGTGCTGGCCGTGACCGTGGAGCCGGCCGCCGAGTGCACGGTGATCTCGATCGCGCGCGACGTCGACGCCACGGCCCGCGCCAGGTCCGCGGCCGAGCGGGCCATGGAGCGGCTGAGGCTTCGCGATCCGGGCGGAGACGTCGCCCTGTGACCGAAGGGCAGAGCCAGCGGGTGTTGGTCGTAGACGACGAGCCGGACATCACCGCGCTCGTCGCCTACCACCTCGCCAAGGCCGGCTACCGGGTCGCGACGGCGACGAACGGCCGGGACGCGCTGCAGGCGGCCCGCGAGGAGCGGCCCGACCTCGTGGTCCTCGATCTCATGCTCCCGGGTCTCTCCGGCTACGAGGTGCTCGTCGATCTGCGCCGCCGGGACGAGACGAAGGACGTCGGTGTCATCCTGCTCACCGCGCGCCGGGACGAGCGCGACCGCATCAAGGGCCTGTCGCTCGGCGCGGACGACTATTTGGCGAAGCCCTTCTCGCCCCAGGAGCTCGTGCTGCGCGTGGGCGCCGTGTTGCGCCGCCTCGCGGCGCCTCCGGTGGCCGCCGGCGGCGTGCTGGCGGCCGGCCCCATCAGCCTGGACAAGAGCGCGCACCGAGCGAGCGTCGACGGGGTCGAAGTCGAGCTCACCGCGATCGAATTCAAGCTGCTGCGCACGCTGATCGAGCGGGAAGGTCGGGTGCAGAGCCGCGCGCAGCTGCTCGAGACGGTGTGGCATGCGCAGCCCGACATCCAGACCCGCACCGTGGACATGCACGTGCAACGCCTGCGCCAAAAGCTGGGGGCTGCGGGCGACTGCATCGAGACGGTCCGGGGGGCAGGCTATCGGTTCCAGCGACCGCGGCCCGGGGCGCGGAAGCGCTCGTGAAGCTGGCCACTCGCCTGTTCGTCACCATGAGCCTTCTCGTCGCGGTCGCGGTGGGGGTGCTCATCCTCGCCGCCGATCAATTGCTCCGCCGTCACCTGGAAGACGAGATCGCGGGCGGGCTC
>QHVD01000300.1:5249-15552 GCA_003222235.1 Gemmatimonadota bacterium
CAGACTCGAGAACCACGCCGGGCGCCCAGAAATCAGGGCGGCGTGGGATTCGGGCGTCGGGCGCGCCGCGCGCCTGAGCGCGTCCACCAACGACCGACGGCTCTACGTCGCCGTCCGGGGCGGGCCGGAAGACCTCGGAGCGATTCGGGTGTCCACGACGCTCGCGGACGTGGACCGCCGAGTCCACGCCGTGCAGGGGGCCGTGGCGCTGGCGGGGCTCGCTGCGCTCCTGGGCGCCGCCGTGCTCGCCTGGCTCCTCGCCCGCGAGGTCGCGAAGCCGCTCGTCCAGCTCACGGAGGACGCCCGGTCGATCGCCGAGGGACGCCCGCCCGTGTTCCCCGACGCGCGCGTGCCCGAGGTCGCCGAGCACATCGTTGCTCTGCGCGCGATGCATCAGGAGCTGGACCGCCGCTTCGCGGAGCTCCAGTGGGAGCGGGAGGAGACGGGGACATTGATCGAGACCATGACCGACGGCGTGCTCGCGGCGGATTCCCGCGGCCTCGTCACCACGTTCAACACGGCGGCGCGGCGCCTCCTCGGCTACGACCCGGGCGACGCGCCGCCGCCCCTCGCCGAGCTGTTCCATGACAAGCGCGCGCGCGACCTCGTCAACGCGATCCTCACCGGCCGGGAGGCCGAGCCCGTCGATCTCCAAGTGGGGAACCGGGCGCTGCTGCTCGCGGGCCGTCGGCTCCCCAACGGAGGCACCCTGCTCGGGATCCGGGACGTCACCGAGCTCCGGCGCCTGGAAACGATCCGGCGCGACTTCGTGGCGAACGTGTCGCACGAGCTGAAGACGCCGCTGACCTCGATCTCCGGCTACGCCGAAACGCTCGCCGACGAGACGCCGGCGGGAACCCAGGCCGAGCAGTTCGCCCGCATCATTCTCGACAATGCGCACCGCATGCAGCGGTTGGTGGAAGAGCTGCTCGACCTGTCGCGCATCGAGTCCGGAGGCTGGCGCCCGACACCGGAGCGGATCGACGTCAGTGCCGTCGCCCGCGAGGCATGGGCGCCCTTCGCCGGTCGCGCGCAGGCGCACGGGGTCGAGCTCGCCCTCGACATCGGCGCCACGGCGGAGACCGTCACTGCCGACCCCCACGCCGCCCGCCAGATCCTCACCAATCTGTTCGACAATGCGCTGCGCTACACGCCCCCGGGCGGCCGGATCACGGTCTCGGCCAAGCGCGAGGGTAGTGCCGCGCTGCTGGCGGTCCAAGACACCGGATCCGGTATCGCGCCCGAGCACCTTCCCCGCATCTTCGAGCGCTACTACCGCGCCGATCCGGGGCGATCGCGCGCCGAGGGCGGGACCGGGCTCGGCCTCGCGATCGTGAAGCACCTCGTCGAGGCGCACGGTGGGCGCGTGGAAGCGCGCAGCCGAGTCGGCAACGGCACGACGATCCGCATGTCCTTCCCGCAGACGGAGTCCCGGGCCTAGGCTGTTACACAGGCGTGGCATGGTCGTCACCCCGGCTTGACCCGCCCCCCGCATCATCACTCTCGTGCGCGTAGGAATCGTGACGGACACGTACGCCCCCCAGGTGAACGGGGTGACCACCGTGGTGCGGCGCATCGTCACGCTCCTTGGCGCCCAGGGCCATGAAGCTGCAGTCGTCGCCCCGCGGTACCCGGACCATCGCGACTCCACGACCGGGACCGAGCTCCGCATTGCGTCGGTTCCGTTCCCGCCCTACCCCGACATCCGGCTGTCACTGCCCAGCTCCCGTCGCGTCGCCCGGTTTTTCGACGGGTTTCGTCCACAACTGATCACCACGGAGGTCGTCACCGCCGGGGTTGCGCTTCGAGTTCACCACGCGAGCGACGTGCTCGCCGGCGGCGCTCTGGGTCTCGCGGCCGCGGTCGCGGCCGCGTATCTCCTGTTTCTCCGCTAGGAGCGGTCGTGAAAACCTCGTGAAGGGTCCCGAAGTGGATTGATTGGACGCCCTGAAGGGCGCCCTCGGCCCGAGCGCGTCCTGAAGGACGCTCGTGCGCCGCCGTCCTTCAGGACGGACCCCTGCCGAGGCCGGGCTTCAGCCCGTGCGATCACCCGTCGCAACCCCTCCACGACCTTTTTCAGCATCGTGCTATTGCCGTTTCCAACCATCAGATGACGTCGTTCGCCGCGTCAGCGATGCGCACGCTCGAGGTTCGACCCAGGTTCCTTCCGCCCCGCCGTTACCGACTTGTTACATCGTCCGTTACTCCGACGTGACGGGCGCCGGCTTGATTGCTGCTGCGCCGATTAGGCGACGAAGTGCATCACGCATGATGCGGGCGAACGCCAGGCTACTGCGTCCCCCGCGCTGCACGGCGACCCTCATTGCATTGAACCCAAGAAACGACCCCCGTACCGTTCACCAACCATTTGCACCGAGGATCCTCGATATGACTTTGTCGCATCGCTGGGCCGTTGGCCCCGCGCTCGTCTTCACCGTCGCCGCCGCTCCGCTCGCGGCGCAGGCCCCACCCGCTCCGCAGGTGACGGTTGGCGGCGTTGTCTATGGACAGTACCTGTACCAGCTGAAAGACAGCTTGGGAGCAGGACACCAAAACCAGTTCTCTATCCAGCGCGCGTACGTCAACGTGATCGGCAGGTTCTCGGGTGGCGTCCAGACGCGCGTGACGGCAGACATTCAGCCCGCCGCAGCAGGAAACCAAGTCTTCCGGCTCAAGTACGCGTACGCCGGCTGGACACCGAGTGGCAGCGTCCTCACCTACAAGCTTGGCCTGCTGCACACTCCGTGGCTCGACTGGGAAGAGGCGCTGTGGGAGTACCGTATGCAGGGAACGATGGCGCTCGACCGCAACGGCTACGCCACCGCCGCCGACTTCGGCGCGGGGATCGACGGCAAGTGGAAGGACGACCAGGTGAACGGCCAGTTCACCGTCGTGAACGGTGAGGGCTACAGCGGCAGCGGCCCCGCGGGGGACAAGCGCAAGGACGTGCAGGCACGGGTCTCCGTCCGCCTGCTCGACACCGACGACAACAGCCGCGTCGGCGGCCTCCGCCTCACCGGCTACGCCGGCCTGGGCAAGTATACGGGAGGCGGCGACCGCAACCGGTTCGTCGGCATGCTGTCCTACCGCTCGAAGCAGTTCACACTCGCCGGTGAGCTTGCATCGACGAAGGACACCATTTCGCCCGTGAACACCAACCCCGACGCTACCGGCCGTGTCATTAGCGGGTTCGGCGTGCTCCACTTTCCCAAGAGCGCCGTCGCAGTGATTGCCCGTGTGGATGTCGTCGACCCGAACACGAGCGCGAGTGGTGACAGGCAGACCCGGGTGATCGGCGGCCTCTCGTACCAAGTCTCACCTAACCTCCGCGTGCTCGCAGACGTCGACAACCTCTCTTACCAAGCCACGCCGACGGCTGCGCAGGACGGCACGCGGTCGCGAGGGCTTCTCCAAATGCAGTTCACGTTCTAACCATGACTGAGGTACTCACCATGACGAAGTATTCTTTGATCGCGCTCGCCGCGACCGTGGCGCTCGCCGCTCCCGCGGCCGCCCAGGTGAAGCTCAACGGCGCCGGCGCGACCTTCCCGACCATCATCTATCAGGACTGGATGCTGAGCTACAACAAGGCGCATCCCGACGTCCAGCTCAACTACCAGTCCATCGGCTCGGGCGGCGGGATCCGCCAGTTCTCCGACGGCACCGTGGACTTCGGCGCGAGCGACGCGCCCATGTCGGACTCGGGCGTCGCCGCGATTCAGGGCAACGTGCTCCACGTCCCGACGGTGCTCGGCGGCGTGGTGCCGACGTACAACCTGCCGGACGTGACCGCGACCCTGCGGTTCACGCCCGACGTGCTCGCGGACATCTTCCTCGGGCGTATCACGAAATGGAACGACGCGCGCATCGCGTCGGTGAACCCGGGCGTCAAGCTACCCGACACGGACATCGTCGTGGTGCACCGCTCCGACGGCTCCGGCACCTCGTTCATCTGGACGGACTACCTCTCCAAGGTCAGCCCGGACTGGGCCCAAAAGGTCGGCAAGGGCACGTCCGTGAACTGGCCCGTCGGGCTCGGCGGCAAGGGCAACGAGGGCGTCACCGCCACCGTGAGGCAGACCCCCGGCGCCATCGGCTATGTGGAGCTCGGCTACGCGATGATCAACAAGCTCCCCGCAGGCGCCGTGCGCAACAAGGCGGGCAAGTTCATCACGCCGGCCCTCGAGAGCGTGACGGCCGCGGCCGCCGGGGCGATGACCGCGATGGACCCCAACACGGACTTCCGCGTGTCGATCACGAACCCGGACGGTGACAAGGCGTACCCCATCGCCAGCTTCACGTGGTTCCTGATCCACAAGCAGTACGACGACCCAGCCAAAGCCGGCGCGCTCGTGAAGTTCGTCTGGTGGGCCGAGACGGACGGGCAGTCGCGTCCGAGCGAGCTCGGGTACGCGGCCCTGCCCAAGCAGCTGCGGCCCTGGATCGAGGCGCGGCTGAAGACGATCACGGCCGGCGGTAAGTCGGTATGGAAAATAACAGCGGCTCGATGACCGGCCCTAGGCTCACCCCCGCCGGGCATCGTTCGCCGGCGGGGGTGTTTTTCCGCACAGCGCGCCCCGTTACAGCCCCGTGACGGACGAGGGATAGCTTTCAGAGCGTATGACGACGTTGCCCATCGAACCCGCGCCTGCCGCACCCGCGGACGCGCGCCCCACGCCGGTGCGCCGTCGCCGGCTGACGCTTTCGGGGGTGAACATCGGCGACCGGCTCTACCAGGTCGTCCTGACGGGCCTGGCGCTCACGCCGCCGCTGTTGCTCTTGACCCTGCTCGCCGAGCTCGCGGTGAGCGCGTGGCCCGCGATCAAGCGGTTCGGGCTTTCCTTCCTCTGGACCTCCGTGTGGGATCCTGTGGCCGGGGTATTCGGCGCCGCGCCGATGATTTTCGGAACGCTGGCGTCGTCGCTGCTCGCGCTCCTGATCGCCGTGCCGTTGGCCCTGGGCGTCGCCATCTACCTGACGGAGTTCGCCCCGAAGTGGCTGCGTCAGCCGATCGCCTTCCTCGTGGAGATGCTCGCGGCAATCCCGAGCGTGGTGTACGGGTTGTGGGGGATCTTCGTGCTGATCCCCTTCCTGCGGGCCTACGTCGTGCCGCCGCTGCGGGCGGCGCTGGGCTGGCTCCCGTTCTTCAGCGGCGTGTTCTACGGCAACTCCCTCCTCGCGGGCGGGATCATCCTCGCCATCATGATCATCCCCTACATCTCCGCCGTGTCACGCGAGGTGCTCCTCGCCGTCCCGGCCAGCCAGCGGGAGGCGGCACTGGGGATGGGTGCGACCCGGTGGGAGGCGGTCCGCACTGCGGTGGTGCCCTACGGGCGCACCGGGCTCGTCGGCGCCGTCATCCTGGGCCTGGGCCGGGCGCTGGGCGAGACGATGGCCGTGACGATGGTGATCGGCAACCGCCACGACATCGGCCTCTCGGTGCTGCAGCCCGCGTACACGATGGCGGCGGCGATCGCCAACGAGTTCAGCGAAGCCACCACCAACCTCTACCTCTCCGCGCTGTTCGAGGTCGGGTTGATTCTCTTCGTCATCACCGTCGTGGTGAACGCGCTGGCGCGCCTCTTGATCTGGCGCGTCGCCCGTGGCACGGCGGTCGGAAGCCGCGCCCTGTGACGCGCTCCAGCCGGCGCCGCCACGTCACGAGCGCCCTGATGACGGGTCTCGTCGCCGTGCTGTCGTTCACGGCCGTCCTCGCGCTCGTCCTCATCCTCGCGGACCTGATCGCCAAGGGCGCGTCGTCGCTCGACTGGAGCTTCTTCACCAAGAACCCCGTCGCCGCGGGGGCAACCGGCGGAGGAGTCGCGAACGCCATCGTCGGGACCGGGATCATCGTCGGGCTCGCCGCGCTGATCGGGCTTCCGGTGGGCATCGGCACCGGCCTGTACCTCGCCGAGTACGGCTCCGGTCGCCTCGGCTGGATCGTGCGCTTCGTGGCCGACGTGCTCAACGGCACCCCGTCCATCGTGATCGGGATCTTCGCCTGGACCTGGCTGGTGAAGCCGATGGGTCATTTTTCCGCGCTGGCGGGAAGCGTGGCGCTCGCCGCGCTCATGATCCCGATGATCGCGCGCACCACCGAAGAGATGGTGCGACTCGTGCCGCACTCGCTTCGCGAGGCGGCGCTGGCGCTCGGCTACGCCCGCTGGCGCACCTCGCTCCGCATCGTCGCGCGAACCGCCCTGGCCGGCATCGTCACGGGATGCCTGGTCGGCATCGCGCGCATCGCGGGCGAGACCGCGCCCCTAATCTTCACCGCGCTCGGGAACCTCAACTTCACGGTGAGCGTCGGCCAGCCGATGCAGACCCTCTCGCTCCAGATCTACCAGTACGCCTCGGGCCCGTTCGACGAGTGGCACCGTCTCGCGTGGGCCGCCGCGCTGGTGCTGATGGGGCTGGTGCTGCTCCTCGCGGTCGGCGCCCGCTGGGCGATCCGGCAACGCCATGGCGCCGCCCGCTGACGCCGTCCTGCAGCTCGAGACCGTGCGGCTCACGGCGCTGTACGGCCCCCGGGCCGTCGTCAAGGACGTCTCGCTCATGTTTCCCAAGCACAGCGTGAGCGCCGTCATCGGTCCGTCGGGATGCGGGAAGAGCACCTTCCTGCGCTGCCTCAACCGGATGCACGAGCTGTCGGAAGGCGGCTGGGTGACGGGACGGGTGCTGCTCGACGGAGCGGACATCTACGACGAGCGGGTGGACCCCGTACAGCTGCGGCGCCGGATCGGGATGGTGTTCCAGCGCCCCACGCCGTTCCCCACGATGTCGATCTACGACAACGTCGCCGCGGGGTTGCGGGTCAATGGCTCCCGCGGCCGGGGGGAGCTGGACGAGGCGGTCGAGCGCGCGCTGCGCCAGGCGGCGCTGTGGGACGAGGTGCAGGATCGCCTGCGCCACAGCGCGCTCGCGCTCTCGGGCGGCCAGCAGCAGCGCCTCTGCATCGCCCGGGCGCTCGCGCCCCAGCCCGAGGTCCTGCTCCTCGATGAGCCGACGGCCTCGCTCGACCCGTCGGGCACCCAACGGATCGAGGACCTGTGTCACGAGCTGAAGCTGGCGTATACCATCGTGATCGTCACCCACAATCTGCAACAGGCCGCGCGCGTGTCCGACTACACAGCGTTCTTCTTTCTCGGCGAGCTGGTCGAGGTCGCCCGCACCGAAGACCTGTTTACCAAGCCTGCCAGGGAGCAGACGGAGGCCTACATTACCGGGAGATTCGGATGACCGCCATGGCGATTCCACGGCCCGCCCCGAGCGGGTTGAAGCCGGAGACACGCCCTGGGGTTCTCGAACCGAGCCCCACGCACATTCTCGACGTGCGGGACTACAACTTCTGGTACGGTGCCAGGCAGGCGTTGTTCGACCTGAGGTTCACCATTCCGCGCCGGGCCGTGACGGCGCTCATCGGACCTTCCGGCTGCGGCAAGAGCACCTTCCTGCGCTCGATCAACCGGCTGAACGAGCTGATCCCGCACACCCGTCATGCGGGCGACATCCTGCTGGAAGGCGTGTCCGTGTTTTCGCGCGAGACCGATCCAGTAGAGCTGCGCCGCCGCGTGGGCATGGTGTTCCAGCAGCCCAACCCGTTCCCCAAGACGATCTTCGACAACGTGGCCTACGGACCCCGCATCAACGCGATCTGTCGCGAGCGCGAGATGCCCGAACGGGTCGAGCGGGCCCTGCGGCAGGCCGCCCTGTGGGACGAAGTGAAGGATCGCCTCCAGGCGATAGGGACGAGCTTCTCGGGCGGCCAGCAGCAGCGGCTCTGCATCGCCCGCGCGCTTGCGAACGAGCCGGAACTGCTTCTCATGGACGAGCCCTGCTCGGCGCTCGACCCCGCCGCCACCCAGCGTATCGAAGAGCTGATGGTCGAGCTCAAGCAGACGTATTCGATCGTTATCGTGACGCACAACATGCAGCAGGCGTCGCGCGTCTCCGACTTTACGGGATTCTTCTACCTCGGCCGGCTGATCGAATTCGGCGACACCAAGCAGATCTTCAGCCGGCCGTCGGACGAGCGCACGGAGGCTTACATCACAGGGAGGTTCGGTTGAACCAGCAGCCCGACTCGCCTGCGCGGAACGCGGGGCGGCACCCCGAGGTCCGCCGCCACTTTCACGACGAACTGTCGGAGCTCAAGGCAAAGCTCCTCACCATGTCGGCCAATGCCCAGGAGGCCCTGGACATCGCCGTGGATGCCGCGCTCACGGGCGACGATGCGCTCGCCGCGCAGGTCATCGCCGGAGACCGCACGCTCGACGCTCTCGAGCTCGAGATCGAGGAGAGAGTCCTCGACCTGCTCGCGACCCAGCAGCCGATGGCGCGGGATCTCCGGCTCCTGCTCGCCGCCATGAAGATCGCCAACGATCTCGAGCGCGTGGGCGACCACGCGGTCAACATCGCGGAGTCCGCCGAGCGGCTCCACAGGAACCGGCTGCTGCTTGCGCCCGAGCACGAGCTCGCGGAAATGGCGCGCCAGGCGCGCGCCATGCTTTCGGGGGCGTTGGACGCCTTCGTGCGTGGGGACGGGCAACTCGGCCGCGAGATCTGCCGCCAGGACGACGGCGTGGACGCGCTGCGCAACTCGGTGTTCCGCGTCCTGCTGACCCATATGATGGAAGACCCGCGCTCGATCGGACCGGCGATGCAGCTCTTCCTCGTGAGCCGGAATCTGGAGCGCGTGGCGGACCTCGCAACGAACATCGCGGAAGACGTCGTATTCCTGGTGGAAGGGAAGACGATCAAGCATCACGCGGAAGAAACACCCCCGCCCGGCGCCGCTCCAGAAACTCCGGATTCGCGAACAGCTTGACGAGGAGCAGCCCGGTCAGGAAGCCCCCGACGTGCGCCCACACGGCGACGCCCCCTTCCGTGGGCGAGAGGGCGCCCACGGCGCCCATGAGCAGCTGGAGCACGAACCAGTAGCCGAGCATCACGTAGGCGGGCAGGGTCACGGTCGTCACGAAGAATCCCAGAGTCACCAGCGTGTGCACGCGCACGCGCGGGTACAGCAGCGTGTAGGCGCCCATCACGCCGCTGATCGCGCCCGAAGCGCCGACCATGGGCACGACGGAGCGCGGGGCGACGACCATCTGGGCCGCCGCAGCTGCCACGCCGCACAACAGGTAGAACACGACGAAGCGCGCGTGTCCCATCGAGTCCTCGATGTTGTTCCCGAACACCCAGAGGAACCACATATTCCCGATGATGTGAAACCAGCCGCCGTGCATGAACATCGACGTAAGGACGGTCGACCAGTGGGCGTCCGCCGTCAGCACGCAGTGCACGCCGGGGCCGAGCGGCACCGACGTCCCTGGCGGCACGGTGTGGAGCACTTCTCCGGGGATGAGGCCGAGTTGGCAAACGGAGCGGGCGAGCGGCTCGTCCGCCCCGAGGCCCTGGACGAGCAGCCAGACCATCGCGTTCACCGCAATGATGCCCAGCGTGACGACCGGGGTCAGCTCGGTCGGGTTCTCGTCTTTGTAGGGAAACATCCAGCGAAAGATAGCTTCCTGTCTGCCTTTTTGGCATCTTTCTTGGGCACGCGGCTTGCCTCTGCGACGAGCGGTTGAATCCGGGCATCACCCTCATGCGAAGGAGTTGTCGTCATGGCTGAGAAGATCATCGGCATTGACCTCGGGACCACCAACTCGGTGGTGGCCGTCATGGAGGGCGGAGACCCCGTCGTCATTCCCAATGCCGAAGGCGGGCGTGTGACGCCGTCCGTGGTCGCGTTCACGAAGGACGGCGAGCGACTGGTGGGCCAGGTGGCCAAGCGTCAGGCCGTGACCAACCCACAGAACACGGTGTTCTCGATCAAGCGCTTCATGGGACGGCGGATGGGAGAGGTGACGGAAGAGATCAAGCGCGTCCCGTACAAGGTGAGCGAGGGGCCGAACGGGCTCGCCTCGGTAGAGATCCAGGGCAAGCGCTACACCCCGCCCGAGATCTCGGCGATGATCCTCCAGAAGATGAAGCAGACGGCGGAGGACTACCTCGGCCACAAGGTCGAGAAGGCCGTGATCACCGTCCCCGCCTATTTCAACGACTCGCAGCGCCAAGCGACGAAGGACGCCGGCAAGATCGCCGGGCTCGACGTGGTGCGAATCATCAATGAGCCCACGGCGTCGGCCCTCGCCTACGGCCTGGACAAGAAGAAGGAAGAGAAGGTCGCAGTCTACGACTTGGGCGGCGGCACATACGACATCTCGATCCTCGAGCTCGCCGAGGGCGTGTTCGAGGTGAAGTCCACCAACGGCGACACGCACCTCGGTGGCGACGACTTCGA
>QHVD01000301.1 GCA_003222235.1 Gemmatimonadota bacterium
TGAGCCTGATCTCCCGATGACCATCGGCGCTGGAGGCCGGGCCCGTGAAGCACAGCGTGGAGAGCGGGACCAAGACGGTGTAGACGAGCGACGCTTTCATTTTTGTCCTCCGGGACCTTGGGCGAACGGCGTTTGGGTGGGGAACGTCACACACACCTGAAACGACGTCGACTTGCGACACCTGTCAAGTTCATCGCGTCCCGCGTACCTTCAGCTACGCATGACGACTCGCAAGGCCGCGTCACACGGGTTCACCCTCATCGAGATCCTGGTCGTGATCATCGTGCTCGGCCTGCTCGCCGCGCTCGTGGGGCCACGCATTCTGGGCCGCGTTTCGGAGGCGAAGAGCGCCGCCGCGCGCACGCAGATCGAGCTCCTCGGCCTCGCGCTCGACAACTACCGGCTCGACAACGGCTCTTACCCGACGACCGAACAGGGGCTCGTGGCCCTGCAAGTGATACCCACGCGCGACCCGATCCCGCTCAACTGGCGAGGCCCCTACCTCAGGAAGGCCGTGCCGGCCGCGCCTACCTCTACAAGAGCCCCGGCGAGCACAATGCGTCCGGTTACGATCTCTACACGCTCGGGCGCGACGGTCAGCTGGGGGGCGAAGGCGAGGACTCGGACATCACGAGCTGGAAGTAGAAAGGGGCCTCAGGGAGCTCGGATTTCGCAAGTGAGCTGATCGAGCGCGACGACCTGCGCGGCTGCGCCGCTGCGCACGTCGAAGGCGCAGCTCCCGAGCGGCGACACGACCAGGGTGGCCGGAGCCGTCAGGAACGGCTCGATCCGCCCGGAGGCAAGAGTCCCTTCCAGGGGATTGGCCCCACCCTCCAACCGCCATGTCCCGCTGGGTTCGATCTGGAGATACACCATCTCCCCCCGCCGCGCGGCGGCGTCGCGCGCGCGCCCGAGGAGCGCCTTGAGGTCCGGCTCGCGCCGCGGCGCGATGAGGGCGGGGGCCACGAGCGCCGCCGCGAGGCCCATGAGGATGAGCACCACGAGGATCTCGACCAGCGTGAAGCCGGTCCCCACGGGGCGAGCCTCGCTCATTTGTATCCGGGAGCGCGCCAAGTTGACTCCTCCAAGTTGGAGATATACATCGCTCCCTTGTCTCGCGCCTCGGCCCGGTTCAGGGTACGGTGCTGGCGGAGGCCGTGTGGCGGGTTAGTTTCGAGCCCATGGACAAACGCGGGTTTGTCCGTGAATTCCTCGCGTATCTCCGCGCCCACAAGCGGCTCTGGGTGTTGCCGATCGTCGTCATCGGCCTTTTGCTCCTGCTCGTGGCGGCACTGCTGTTCGGTCCCGGCGCTGCACTCGAGACCGTGTACCACATCTAGCGACGTGGCGCCCCTTCTGTCCCGGGCCCGGCGACGGGCCTTTGTGCTGCTGGCCGTCGTGCTGCCGGTGCTCGCCTTCGGCGCGGTTGAGGGCAGCCTCCGGGCGATCCATTACGGAGGCGATCTCCGCCTGTTCGTGCGGCGCCCGGATCTCGAGGGCAAATACGCCGCGGTGAACAACCAGTTTGCGGCGCGCTACTTCGTCAACGTATCGATGTTGCCGACGCCACCGAGCGACCGCTTTCTCCTCTCCAAGCCCGCCCACGGCTTTCGAGTCTTCGTGCTCGGCGAGTCCTCCGCGGCCGGCTTTCCGTACGGTTACAACGGAACGTTTTCCCGCGTGCTCCAGGACGCCCTCCAGGACGTGATGCCCGGCGACACGGTGGAAGTGGTCAACCTCGGCGTGGCCGCCATCAACAGCTACGCGCTCCGCGATGAGGTCGACGAGATCCTGGCCCGCCAGCCTGATGCGGTGCTGATCTATGCCGGGCACAACGAGTTCTACGGGGCGCTCGGCGCCGGCTCAATTGAGACCCTGGGGGCTTTCCCGGCCTTCGTCCGCACCTACCTCGGCCTGCAGCGGCACCTCAGGACCCTGCTGCTTACGCGTGAGCTGGCCGCCGGACTGGTTCGACGGCTCGAACGACGAACCGGGCCTGCGCGCGCCTCGATGTCGCTCATGCAACAGATGGTGCGTGAGGAGCGGATTCCACTCGGCAGCCCCACCTACCGGCGGGCGCGCGAGCAGTTCCGGGACAACCTGCGGTCGATCCTGACGCGCTTCCGTGCGGCCGGGGTCCCCGTATTCATCGGGAGTCTCACCAGCAACCTCCGCGACCAGCCGCCCTTGCGTTCAGTCGCGACCGCGACCCTGCCTGCGGCCCAGCGCGTGTTCGGCGCAGCCCGGCAGGCGCTCGCGCGCGGCGATCGCGCCGCGGCCCGCCGGCTGTTCGCGTACGCCCGGGACCTCGATGCCCTGCGGTTCCGGGCCCCCGGCGAGTTCAACGCGATCATCCGCACGATCGCGCGCGAAACGGGTGCCCACTATGTGCCGGTAGACGAGGCATTTGCGGCAGCTTCCAGGGACGGGATTCCGGGGTCCGAGCTCTTCTGGGAGCACCTCCACCCGAACCAGACCGGCTATCACCTGATGGGCAAGGTGTTCTTCGAGGCGATCGAGCAGGCGGGGTTTCTGGGCCGGGCCGCGGATACGACCCGACTGCGGAGCTGGGAGGCGTACCACGACCGGATGGAGCTGACCGACTTCGACCTGCGGTTTGCGTGGCACCAGATCCGGTCGCTGACGACCAGCTGGCCGTTCGTGGAGCACGAGGATCCGGCCGGCTACCCCAGGAGCTACCGGCCGCTCGACGCTGCGGACGCACTGGCGTTCGACGCTGTCAACAAACGAGACCCGCCGTGGCCGCGGGCGAAGTTGGAGCTCGCGGGATACTATCGCTCCCGCGGGCAGCTCCAGCTTGCGCTCGCCGAGTATCGCGGGCTCATGCGCGAGCAGCCCGAGAACGCGCCGCTCCTGGTCCTCGCCGCAGACATCTATCTGCGGCTCAACGATTCACAGCGTGCCCGAGAGCTGGTCGAGCAGGCGTACGCCTCGGAACCGTCGGGACTGACCTGCCATGCGCTCGGGACGCTCGAGCTCGGCGCGCAGCACTACGACCGGGCCATTGCCCTGTTGGCGCAATCGCTGCAATACCACCCGGACAATCCACCGGTGCTCTTTGACTTGTCACGCGCCTACCTCGGGGAGGGCGACGTGGGACACGCGCGGGCGTACGCGGGCCAGCTGGCCCTGGTGAGCCCGGGATTTCCCGGCCTCAGCAGATGGCAGGCGCGGCTGGCCGCGGCGCCCCACTGACGGCGAGCGTCTTTAAAGGGTTCTTCGGGGAATTCCGGGATGACGGCCCGCCCCGATCAGGGGACCTCGTTCATTCCTCGATCACCGCCTCTGCTTCGATCTCAACCAGCATTTCCGGCGCCACCAGCGCGCTCACCGCCACGATAGTGCTCGCCGGCCGAACATCCCGGAAGAACTCTCCGTGGGCCCGCCCCACCCGCTCCCAATCGACGATGTTCGTGACGTAGATGCGCGTGCGCACGACGTGCCGGAGCGACGCGCCCGCCTGAGCCAGGGCCCGCTCGATATTCCGGAGCGCCTGGACCGCCTGGGCGTACGGGTCGCCCGTGCCGACGATCTTCCCGTCCGGCCCCGTCGCCGTCGTCCCGGCCACGTGTACGACGGCACCCACCCGCACCGCTCGGGAATATCCCACGATCGGCTCCCACGGGGCCCCGCTCGAAATGTTGTGCCGCAGCATGTGCGCTGCCTCCTTGCGAGCGCCGTTCCAATTCGTTAGTGAGCTTCCATGGCCACGATCGCAGAAACCCCCGTTCACGTGCTGGCACGAAAGGTGTGGGGGGCGTTCGCCTTCACCTTCGTCATTTCACGGATCCTCGTCTTCCTGAGCATGTCGGGGAGGATGCCGGACATCCACCCGCAGCTTGGCGGAACGCGCCTGCACCATCTTAACTACGGCATCATCCTGCTCGCCGGTGTCGGCGCCGCATTGCTCTTCAATCGCCCCACGGGGCGCTGGCTGTCCGCCACGGCGATCCTCTACGGCGTGGCACTCGCGCTGACCTTCGATGAGTTCGGGATGTGGCTGCATCTGGACACGGACTACTGGCAGCGGGTGAGCTTCGATGCGGTGGTCGTGGTCGGCGCCCTGCTCGGGCTCGTCGCGACGTCGCCGGCGCTGAGGCAATTTCGCCCGCGGCATTGGGCGACGGCGATCGCGCTGATCGCGACGCTTGCGCTCTTCGGCATCGTGCTCCTGGACTCGTACCGCTACGCGGGGCGTAAGCTCGGGCCTTACCTGGAGCAGGTGCGTCCTCCGCGCCAGCCGTAGGCGCTCAGCGGAGCCCTTCGGTGAGGCCCTCGCCGGATAGCGGAGCCCTCCGTCCGGAAGCACTTGCGCGTGCGGCGACAGGCGATGGAGCTTCGGAGTCTCGGGGCCGACGATGTGCCGCACCTCCACGCCCCGGGCCGTCAGCGCGTCCGCGATGAGCTGGCGGTGGCACCGCGAGGGGACCGCTTCGGCGCACAGGATGGCCGTGGGCCGGCCCTCGGCAAATTCGATCAGCCGCTCGAGTGCCGCGCGGAACGCCGCTGTGGCCATGTGGTCGGCGTAGCCGCGAAAGCCCGCGTCTTTCCAACCGACGTTCGCCGAATCCCCCCGAGGCGCGCGGCGGCCGCCGAGGTCGGGCTCGTGCCGGTAGGCGATTGCCGCCGCTGCCAGCGCGCCGGCTAGCGCCTCCCGGGCGAAGTGCGGGTGTCGGCGCGACGCCGGATAGCGCCGCACGTCCACGACTCCTTCCACGCCGTGCGCGGAGAGTAACCGGAGGAACTCTTCCAGGCGGCGCGTCGAGTGACCGACGGTGTAGATCACCGGCGAAAGTTAAAGCCTATATGGGCCCCCCGACGCAGGCAAATATCGTACCCTCATCGCGTGGACCACTCTGCAACCCGCAGTGGCGGACACGAAGCGCATGGGAACTGGGGGAGAGCCTGGGGTATACCTGGCGCTGGGAGGACGACGCCCTTCGACCAGAGCCCTTGACCAAGGAGGAGCCATGACGGAGAAGGAGCAGTTCCTGAGCGTGCTGGAGCGCGAGTTCCCGACGACGATGAAGGTGCTCAAGGCGTTTCCGTCCACCAAGGGCGACATCAAACCGCACGCGAAGAGCAAGAGCGCCAGGGAGCTCGCCTGGAACTTCGTGACGGAGGAAAAGGCGGGCGCGCAGGCCCTGGACGGCGCCATCGACTTCAACAAGATGCCTCCAGCCCCCGCCTCGCTCCAGGACATCATCTCCACCTTCGAAAGGGAGCACCGGGCGTTCGTCGAGCGGATCAAGAAGACGCCCGAGGCCGAGCTGAACAAGCCGGTGAAGTTCTTCACCGGCCCAAAGCGGATGGAGGACATGCGAAAGATGGACGTGCTGTGGTTCATGCTGATGGACAGCGTGCATCACCGTGGCCAGATGTCGGTCTATCTGCGGATAGCGGACGCCAAGGTGCCCTCGATCTACGGGCCCACGGCGGACGAGCCGTGGATGTAGTAGGCTAGACGCACAGACGCACCAGACGCACAGACGGACAGGGCGGCCATTTGGCCGTCAAAACCGGATAGATCGCGGCACGGCGCCACGCTATGTTGTCTCGCGTGAGTCGTGCCGCCGTTGTTACCCACCTCGACGCCGGTCGCCGCTGGCACATCGTGCTCGCGCGCGACCGCAGGTTCGATGGCGCGTTCGTGTACGCGGTGCGCTCGACCGGGATCTACTGCCGGCCGTCGTGCCCGAGCAAGCGGCCGCGACGCGAGCAGGTCGCCTTCTTCCCGGTCCCCGAGGCCGCCGAGCGCGCCGGCTTTCGCCCCTGCCGGCGCTGCCGGCCGGGCGCGGCGGGGAGCCCCGATCCCCGTGTCGGGCTGGTACGCGAGGCATGCCGGCTCATCGACGCGCGTCCCGACCAGGCGGCGAGCCTCGCGGTTCTCAGCCCCCGCGTGGGCACGACCCCGCATCGCCTGCTGCGCGCGTTTCGGGCCGTGCTCGGTTTGAGCCCGCGGCAATACCGCGACCAGCGCCGCCTCGACCGCTTCAAGACCCAACTCAAAGAGAGGAAAAGAGTGAGCCCTGCACTCTACGAAGCGGGCTATAGCTCGCCCAGCCGCATCTACGAGCGAACCCACGAGCGCCTGGGGATGACGCCCGCCACCTACGGCCGCGGCGGCGCCGGGATGCGGATCGCGTTCGCGATCGTCCCCTGTGCGCTCGGCCGCCTGCTCGTCGCCGCAACCGAGCGCGGCATCTGCCGCATCGGCATCGGCGACGACGACCGCGTCCTGGAGGGCGGCCTGCGGGCCGAGTTCCCCGCCGCTACTATCGCCCCCGACAAGACCCTGCTCCGCTCCTGGGTGGCCGAGCTCGTCTCCCACCTCGACGGCCGGCAGCCGCACCTCGACCTGCCACTCGACGTGCGCGCCACGGCGTTCCAGCGGCGCGTGTGGGAGGCGCTGCGGAAGATCCCCTACGGGAGCACCCGGTCCTATGCCGAGATCGCCCGTGGGATCGGCAACCCGAAGGCGACCCGGGCGGTGGCGCGCGCGTGCGCGACGAACCCCGCGGCGATCGTGATCCCGTGCCACCGCGTGATAAGAGAGGATGGCGACCCGGGCGGGTATCGCTGGGGGCTCGAAAGGAAGAGAGCCCTGCTCGAGAAGGAGAGAGAGAGGCTAGACGGCCAGCCGTCTAGCTCTATTCGACCTCGAACTCGATCTTGATCGCGTCGAGCGTGAGCGGGCTGGTAGCGTCGACCAGGCCTTTGCCCTCGGCTCCGACCGTCTTGCCCGCCGCGAGCGCCGCGGCGACATCCGCGAGAGAGGTCAGGCGATTATCATCCGGGCCCGCCTTCGGCTCGAGCTCGGTGCCGGCCACGATCCGGATGATCGTCCCATCCTCGAGCGTGACCGTACCACCGGTCTGATCCACCGCCTGCACGATCCCCTCGAAGCCCCGCACGCCTTGCAGCCTGGGGTTCTCGATCTTGAGCTGCGTGGTCCGGTCGCTCACCCGCAGCTCGAGCTGGAAGCCGAGTAGCTTGAGCCAGGCGTCGGGCGGCGGCGCCGGATTCGTGGTGAGACTGGCGGCGGAGACGTTCAGCGCGACGAAGGGGTGATCCGCACCGCCATCGAACTGCAGCTCCGACGCGGTGAAGCTCGCGTCATCGGGTGCCTGGGGCTGAGCGGCAGGGTTCCGCCGCGCCGTCACGACCGCGTGGTGTCCGGCCGCGAGCTGGGCCTGGATTCGCGTCACGAAATCCGCAACGGTCGGCTTCCCATGGTGACCGTGACCCGCCGTGCCCTCAGGATTGGAGGGAGAAAGCCGCGGGTGGAAGCTGGTCGAAGAGTCGAAAGCGATCTGCAACCCGCCCACCTTCAAGGTCGCAATGCCATGGCCACCGCTCCACGTAATCGCGGTGATCTGGCCGCGGACCTCCTCGGGTTTGGCGATTTCTTTCGCCTGCTCGATTTCCACGCGACGCGCGACGAGCCCGCCCGGGATGATGCTGACTTCCACGCGGGCGGTGCCCGTCTTGAGGCCGTTCTGGAGATCGGAGATGCTGCCGTCGCGCGAGAACTGCGCCGGCGTAGCGAGCTGGGGGTCTGTGGAGCTCAGGTCACACCCTGCCAGCAGCAGCAACGCGACCAGCGTTCGAGCGTCCCCGAATATCCTCCGACCGGGAATCGGAAGCCGTTTCAGCATAGAACCTCCTCTTCGGCATAGGGCGCTCCTGGTGCCGTCATACCCTCGGCGCCGGGCGAAGAGCCGCTCCAATCGACCCGTCTCAGCTTGTTACTGGTTCGGCGGGCACGATGAATGCAAGGCTCGTTACATTTTTCGCGTCAGCATGACGAGCACTCGTTCCCTCGACCAACATCTGGGCGACTTCACCGCCGATATGCGCGTCGTCACGCTCACCGTGATGGCGGCCGTGATAGGCGTCGTCTCCGCCCTGGTCGCCCTGGCGCTGGTCCGGCTGATCGGCCTCGTCACGAACCTCGCGTACTTCCACCGTCTCGCCTGGGATCTCACCTCCCCTGCCGGGAGTCACGCGGGTCCCTGGGCGATCCCCATCCCGATCGTCGGCGGACTGATCGTGGGACTGATGGCGCGCTACGGATCGGAGCGGATCCGTGGCCACGGCATCCCGGAGGCGCTCGAAGCGATCCTGATCGGACGCAGCCGGATGTCGGCGAAGGTCGCGGTGCTGAAGCCGCTCTCCTCGGCGCTGTCGATCGGCACCGGCGGGCCCTTCGGCGCCGAGGGACCGATCATAATGACGGGCGGTGCGTTCGGCTCCCTGTTCGCGCAGGCGTTCCACCTCTCCGCCGCCGAGCGCAAGACGCTGCTCGTCGCGGGAGCCGCGGGGGGCATGTCCGCGGTGTTCGCCACCCCGGTCGCGGCCGTGCTGCTCGCGGTCGAATTGCTGCTGTTCGAATGGAAGCCACGGAGCTTCATCCCCGTCGCTTGCGCCTCAGTCGTGGCCGGTGGTGTGCGCGTCCCGCTGCTCGGGCCCGGCCCGATCTTCCCGGTCACGCCGCACGCCGCCCTGCCGCTCGCAACGCTGGGGACGGCACTCGCCATCGGGCTCATCGCGGGCTTCGGCTCCGGGATGCTGACCTGGCTCGTGTACCTGTGCGAGGACGCGTTCCGCAAGCTGCCGATCCACTGGATGTGGTGGCCCGCGCTTGGCGGCCTGGTGGTGGGTATCGGGGGCCTGCTCTATCCCCGCGCCCTGGGCGTGGGCTATGACACGCTCCACGACCTGCTCACGGGGCACGAAGGCCGTGATCTGGGCCGTCGCCCTCGGCTCCGGGACGTCGGGCGGAGTGCTCGCGCCGCTCTTGATCATGGGCGGGTCACTCGGGGCGCTGGAGGCGCACTGGACCGGCGGCGACCCTGGGCTCTGGGCGGCAGTGAGCATGGGAGCGCTCATGGGCGGCACGATGCGCGCTCCCTTCACGGCGACCGCGTTCATGCTGGAGCTGACGCACGACGTCAAGGTGCTGCCCTTCGTGTTCGTCGCCTGCGTGGCGGCCGACGCGGTGACGGTGCTCCTCATGAAGCGCTCGATCTTGACGGAAAAGGTCGCCCGCCGTGGCCACCACGTGATGCGGGAGTACGTCGTGAGCCCGCTGCATCAGCTCCGCGTGGCGGACGTGATGGAGAAGGATGTCCCCACGGTCCCCGCGAGCCTCCCGGTCGACACCCTGTTCGTGCACCTCGCCGCCCTCGACCCCCTGCTCGCGCGCCGCCAGGCCTGGCCCGTCGTGGACGACGGCGGGCGGCTCGTCGGCATGCTCACCCGCGGGGACCTGGTGCTCGCGCTGGAGCAGGTGGAGGCGGACGGGCAGACGGTCCTCGAAGCCGGCACGCGCGCGCTGGTTCTCACGTATCCCGACGAGCTGCTCGAGCGGGCGACGCAGAAAATGCTGGAGCACGACATCGGCCGCCTCCCGGTGGTGAGCCGCGACGACCCGACCCGCCTGGTGGGCTACCTCGGTCGCGCGGGAATCATGGCCGCCTGGTTGCACGCCACGGGAGAAGAGCGGACGAGGGAGCCCGGGTGGCTGACCGAGCACCTGACGATTCTGCGGGAGCGCATGGCGAAGGTGCTGGCGGGCAGCGGCTAGACGAGGCATCTTAGCGGACCTCTCAACAGCGCCTCCATCATCTCCTCAGTACCTCCGGCGCTCGCCCTGACCCTGCTCGCCCTGGCGGCAGCGCCGCGGATCTCCGCCCAGACCCCCGCCGGCAAGCTCGATCCCCTGCTCCGCCCGCTCACGGACCCCGCCGTCATCGCACGGATCGAGGCGACGCCCCGCGTCGAGGCGATGGGCGCCGCATTGCGGCGGCCGCTCGCCGACGTCGTGGTGCTGCGCCGTGAGCGCGGCCGCTCAGGGGTCTCCGTCGACGTGTTCGTGTCGCTGAGCGAGCGGTCGCCCGCGGTGATCGAGGCTCTGGGCGGCCGGGTGATGACGCGGGCGGGCTCGCTGTTCGGGGCGCGCGTCCCGCTGTCGGCCCTGCGCGCGCTTGGCGCCGATTCGCGGGTGCGCTACGTCCAGGCGGCGCGACGCGTGAAACCGAACAACGACCTGGCCATGCAGGACATCCGTGCCAGCCTGGTGCGGACCCAGACCAACGGGATCTTCACGGGGGCGACGGGCAGCAACGTGATCGTCGGCACGTTCGACACCGGTATCGACTGGTCGCATCCAGACTTCAAGCACCCCGACGGGACCACGCGCATCCTGTACATCTGGGACCTCACCACGACCGGCGCACCGCCCGGGAACGTGGGCGGCCAAGTCTTCGACCGCGGCAACGAATGCAGCGCCGCGCTGATCACCGCCGGCGCCTGCAGCGAGCACGACATCGCAGGGCACGGCTCACACGTCGCCGGCATCGCGGCGGGGGACGGCTCCGCCGGCAGCCCCTACCAGTACGCCGGCGTGGCGCCCAACGCGGACATCATCGCCGTCAAGGGCGGCGACGTCAGCTTCTCGTTTGCCGATGTCCTGGCGGGGATCGAATACATCTTCAAGCGCGCCGACGTCCTCGGGCGGCCGGCCGTGGTGAACCTGAGCCTCGGCTCGGACTTCGGGGCGCACGACGGCACCGAATCCGAAGAGCAGGCGATCGACTCGCTCGTCGGACCGGGACACATCGTCGTCATCGCAGCCGGAAACAGCGGCAGCAACCCGACCGCCATCACGGGCAACAGCCCTCCCAGCTACCTGCACGCGACGCGCACGTTGATCACGGGCGACACGGCGCAGCTCGGCGTGACCGTGCCCGCCTACTCGGCCGCCGCCGGGTCGATCAATGACTACATGTGGTTCAGCCTGTGGTACGACAGACGCGATTCCATCACCGTCACGGTGCGGCGCCCCGACGGCACCACGCTCTCCCGCAGCACGGCCGAGACCGCCGCGGAGGACGAGGGGCCCGAGGGCCACATCTACATCGACAACGCGTCCGGCGGCCCAGAGTCGCAGAACGGCGATCGCCTGGCCGACATCGAGATGTATGATCAGAACCCCGCCCATCCCCCCGCCGCGGGGACGTGGGTGATCACGATCCGGCTCAATCGTCTCGGCGGCTCCGGGCGTTTCGACGTCTGGGAAGACGCCGCAACCAGCACCCTCGCGGGCTCCCAGATCTCGGGCGGCGGCGACAACGCCTACATCGTCAACACCCCGGGGAACGCCGCCCGGGCAATCACCGTCGCCGCCCACGTGAACCGGGTCAACTGGACCGCGCAGGCCGGGAACTTTCAGTACATCGTGCGCGAGCAGGTCGGCGACCTCGCCACGTTTTCGTCTTCCGGTCCCACGCGCCCGGTGCGCGACAGCCTCCCGTCCCGCCAGAAGCCGGACTTGTCCGCTCCGGGAAAGGGGGTCTTCTCGGTCTACTCGAGCACCACCAGCCCTCCCGCCCCGGGCGCGCTCATCGCCCCCGACGGGGTGCATGTGCTCTTCAGCGGGACGTCGATGTCAACGCCGATGGTGACGGGCTCGGTGGCGCTGCTGCTCGAGCGCAAGCCTGACCTGACGCCGGAGCAGGTGCGCACGATCCTCACCGGGAGCGCGCGTCAGGACGGCTTCTCCGGCGTTTCCTACGCCGGGTTCGGCGGCGGCGTGCCCAACCCGTCGTGGGGCTACGGCAAGCTCGACGTGCAAGCGGCGCTCGCCCTGGTCCCGCTGAACCTCACCGCCACCAAAGGCCCACGCGACGATTCCCTGGGCGGTCGCTTCGTGGTGCCGCGCGCCAACATCCCCTCGCGTGGGCGACTCCGTCAACGACATTCGCGTGACCGGGATCACGCTGCAGTCCACGGGCTCGGGAAACGAGCCGGCCGCCGTGACCGCGGTGCACCTCTATGCGGACGGGGACTCGAACGGCGTGGTCGGGCCGGGCGACGTCCTGCTCGGCAGCGCCCCAGTGACCCAGGACGACGGCGCGGCGGTCCTGGGAAGCCTGCCCTACACCGTCGCCCACCGCACGACGGGATACCTGCTCGGCACCTACGACCTGAACGGCACGCCCAGGCAGGGCGACACCTTCCGCCTGTCGTTGCTCGGGTCCAGCGGTGTCACCGCGCAGCGGGTGAGCGACGGCGCGGCGGTGAGCCTGTCCGGCGGTCGCGTGACGGGGAGCGCCGTGGTCGTCCAATTGATCGGGAGCGTGGCGGCCGCCTCCGGTGGCAGCCTCGTGTCGCCGATCGCCGGGCTCGGCGGGCCGAACGCGGTCCTGCTCCGTGTGGACGCGACGGCCGCGAGCCCCGAGACCGTGTCGGTGCGACGCCTGGTCGGCCGGTTCGGCGGGACGGCGAACCCGGCCGCGACCCTCGAGAACGTGCGCCTCGTGCGCGACGCGAACGACAACGGGCTGGTGGACGGAGGAGACCCCGTGGAGAGCGTGCTCGCGCCGACCGTCACCGGGTCCGCGTTCGCCGTGGATTTGGCGGCGCCCGGCGACCCCCGGCTGCCGCTCGGCATCACGCGCCACTGGCTCTTGGTCGCCGGCATAAAGGTCGGCGCGGTCGAGAGCACGACCGTGAGCTTCACGCTCGACTCGCTGCGCGGACGCGGCCTGGTCACCGACAGCACCGTCGCCGCCACCGGCCCGCCGCTCTCCAACGCCGGCGTGACTCTGGTCTCGACTACGCTGGCGCTGGGCGGCCCGGCCGCGGACTCGGTCGAGGTGCTGCGCGGTCGATTCGTAACCCTCGCACGCCTCCGTTTCGCGGTGAAGGGCGAGCCGGTCCGGATCGATTCGATGCTCTTCCAGGTGACGGGATCGCTCCCCCTGCGGAGCCTGGGCAGCTTCGTTCTCTTTCAGGACGTGGACTCGAACGGCGTCCGCGACCCCAATGAGCCCGCCATCGGGTTCGGGGCCTCGACGGGACCGGGCGGCGCCATCCACATGACGCCCTCTCCCGGCGTGCTGCTCGCGGCGGGCACCCAGTGGTGGGGGCTGCTGGGCATGATCGGAACGGACGCCACCTGGGGACAGACGACTCAGGTGCGGCTCGACAGCGCGGCGATCTTCGCGCGCGGAACGGTGAGCGGCGTCCTGCCCGGCAGGCTTGGGGCGGCGACCGTGACGGGACGCCTGTACTCGATCGGCGGCCAGGCCGAGGTGTCGGCGGCGGCGGGAGCGCGATCGCCCACCGACCGCCTCCGCATCGGCACCAACGCCGCGCTCCAATTCGTCGTGTCGGTCTCCACGCTCGAAGGCGCGCGGCTCGACACGGTCAGTGTGGCGGCCGCGAGCAGTCACGCGCTGGCCGACGTGGTGACCGAGCTCGACCTCTACCGCGACTCGACCGGAGCGGGCACGGTCCCTTCAGGGCCGCCGCTCGCCGCCCTCACCGCGCCGTTCGCGGCCGCCGCGACGCCGAGCTTCGCGGGCGTGGGCACCAGCCTCTCGCCCGGAACCCAGGTGACCTACCTGCTGGTCCTCCGGCTGAACGACCACCTGCGTCAGGGCGACACGCTCGGGTTGCGCCTGACCGCCGTGTCGGGCACGGGGGCGCTCTCGGCACGCCACGCGGTGGCGAGCACTCCGGTGCCGGTGGCGAGCCGGCTGGGCTCGGCGACCCTCCTCGAGGCCGGCGAGCTCTTTCTCGTCTCGGAGAACCCGGTGCGGAGCGGCCGCGTGATCTTCAGCTATGACGTGCCCCCGCGGTCCCTGGCGCTTTACAGCTTCGCGGGACTGCGGGTCCGAGACTTCACCGGTCTTCCGGCGAGCGGTTTCGAGTGGGACGTGCGCGGCGAGTCCCCCGGCCTGCCGAACGGGATGTACATCCTTGTGGTGGATACCGGCTCGAAGCTGCTGCGACAGCGCCTGATGATCCTGAGCCCCGCACGCTGAGGCAACCACATGAGACCGCGTGACGCCGTCGCCGCCGTCGCCGTCGCCACGTTCCCCGCGGCCGGCATCGCCCAGACGATCGACCAATCCAACGGAGCGGCGGGTGCGCCGATCCTGCAGCTCACCACCGTGCCGCGGGCGGCCGCCCTCGGCGGCGCGCTCACCGCGGCCAGCGGCGTCACCAGCATCTTCGCGAACCCCGCGGGTGCCGCTACCGTCGGGCATGTGGAGGCCCAGCTCGCGGGGCAGACTCTGTTCGAAGGATCGAAGGCCGGATCGATGTCGGTCGGGTTGCGAGTGCGGTCGGTGGGCATCGCGCTCGGCGTCCGTTATCTCGATCTCGGCAGCGTGGACGAGGTGGTGTGCAACGGCTGCGGCGGCCGGGGCACGTCCACCGGCCAGCGTCTGTCGGCGAACGAGCAGGCGTTCGCGCTCGCCGGCGCTCTCGACCTCGGCGGCGGGCGCGCGAGCGTCGGGGCTGCCGTCAACTACTATTCGACCACGCTCGCCGAGGCCTCGGGAGGGGCCGCCAGCTTCTCCGCCGGCCTCCGCGCACGCCTCACGCAGCGGCTCGCGGTCGGGGCGAGCGTGCAATACCTGGGCGGGGACGTGGACGTCGGCGGGTTCGGCGCTCCGCTCCCGCGGACCGTTCGGGCCGGCGCCGAGTTCCGCCCGCTCGGGCCCGGCCACGAGCGGTTGCACCTCCTCGCCGCCGCCGATTTCGCCGCCACACGCGGCGCGCCCGGTGAGCTGGGGGGCGGCATGGAAGTCGGGTGGTCAAACCCCGCCAGTCAGCTGCTCGCCGTGGCCCGGCTGGGCCTCGCCTCGCGCGCCGGCGGCGACTTCGCGACGCGGCCGGTCACGGTGGGCGTGGGCCTGCGGGTGCGGCAGGTGGCGCTCGACTACGCCTATCAGGGCTCGGCCGTGCTGGGGAGCCAGCACCGGCTGGGTCTCACGTTCACAGCCCGCTAATTTCCTTCGCTGCTGGACGCCGCCTCCCCGCCGTGTCTGTACTTCTGGAACCAGCTCATCATGTACAGCTGCGTCCTCATGAAGTTGGTCGGCTTCGAGCCCGTGCCGTGGTATTCTTCGTTGAACCGCAGCAGCATCGTGGGCACCTGCCGCATCTTGAGCGCAGCGTAATACTCCTCGGTCTGTGGGATCGGCGTGCGCCGGTCCAGCTCCCCGGTCATCAGCAGCGTCGGCGTCGTGACGTGGCCCACGTACATCAGCGAGGAGTGCGCCAGCCACTCGTCCGGCTTGTCCCAGAAGGGCTCGTGGAAGAAGCTGTACGTGAAGAGCGGGATGTCGGTCTCGCCGGCCATCGAGATCCAGTCGATCACCGGGCAGCGCACCGCCGCCGCGGCGAAGCGGGTGGTGTGTCCGATCACCCAGCTCGACAGCACGCCGCCTCCGGAGCATCCGGACACGTACATCCGGGTCGTGTCCACGAAGCCGCGCTCGATCACGGCATTGACGCCGGCCATGAGGTCGTCGTAGTCCGGGCCGGGGTAGTTGTGATCGATGGCGTTGGAGAACCCATCCCCGTAGCCGGTGCTCCCCCGCGGATTCGTGTAGAGCACCACGTACCCGCCCGCCGCGAAGTTCTGGAACATGTAGCTGAACCCGACGTTGTACATCGCGAACGGCCCGCCGTGGATCTCGAGGATCAGCGGATACTTCTTCGAGCGCTCGAAGCCCGGCGGCTTCACGATCCAGCCCTGCACCCGCGCGCCGCCGCTCGACGGGTACCAGATCTCCTCCACTTGCGCCAGCCGCTTGTTCGCGAGCACGTCCTCGTTCACGCTCGTGAGGCGGGCGAGCTGCGCCTTCCGCAGGTCCCAGCGCACCACCTCCGGCGGATGGGTCGGATCGCTCTGCACGCCGACGGCCGTGAAGGTCCGCGCCACGGACGAGAGCGATACGACCTGCGCGCCCTGCGTCACATCACGAACGCTCCCCGAGAGATCGGCGTAGCGGACGTTGACGGACCCGCGGTCCGGCGCGGTGAAGGAGATCCCCTTGCCGTCCGGCGCCCACGTGAGATCGCCCGGGTCGCGATCGAGGCTCCGCGACACGTCCCGCATCCCGGACCCGTCGATGCCGATCACGTGGAGGTCGGAGGTCTTGTGGGTGTGCTCGGAGGAGTCGTACCCCGTGAACGCAACCGTCCGGCCGTCGGGTGAGACGGCGGGATCGGCCCAGAAGCCCGGGCGGGACACGATCTCCCGAATCGCCCCGGTCGCGACGTCGAGTGCGTAGACGCGGGAGCTGCGGTACTGGCGGTCCCACGTCGTGTCACGCAACCCGTCGAATACGATCGTCTTGCCGTCCGGGACCCAGTCGTAGCCAACGCGCCCCGACAGGCCGTCGAACCGCGCCCCCACGTTCCAGTGCCCGGACGTGAGCGCCCGCGCCGTCCCACCGTCGGCCGGTACCAGAAAGAGGTGGCTGAAGCCCTGCTTCATGAAGCCCACGCGATCCTGCCGGTAGTGCAGGTCGTCCACCACACGCGGCGCCGGCGTCCACTTCGCGCCCTGCGGCGGCTGGGGCATGGAGATCTTCCACAGGGCCGAGTCCGGCACTAGCATGGCGAAGCTGACGCGTTTGCCGTCCGGCGACCACCGGGGGTCCGCCGGCGTTTCCTCCACGCGCGTGATCTGGGTGACCGCACCCTCGGCATCCATCCAGCGGACGAACACCTGCGTCCCCTTGGGCTCGCCGTCCGCCAGGTAGAGGATCCGCGCGCCGTCCGGCGACCAGCGGGCGTTCGATCCCTTCACGAGGAAGCGCTGGCGCGAGCCGTCCGCGCTCATGACCCAGAGCGCTGACTCCCACTTGTCCTCTTGCTTGTTCACCCAGCGGCGGGTGTAGATGATCTGTGAGCCGTCGGGGGAGATCTGCGGGTCACTCGCCTGCTCCCAGTCGAGGTAGTGATCCACGGTGAGCAGGGTGTCGGATGCCGTTTCCTGCGGGCGAGCGGTCGTGGGAAGCGCGAACGCCGCGACGACGCACGCGACAGGAACCGGGAAGCGAAGGGCGCGATGCATGGCGTCTCCAGCGATTCGGGGAACGTTGGGAAGGCCCCGATCAATGTGTCGTCGCCCCCGGGCGACCGCTAGAGGTCCGCCGCTCCGCCAGGATGCGCTCGACCCGTTGCGCGAAGACGTGCGCGCCCGCGGGTCCCATCACGCGCGCGTCCCCTTTCAGCTCGTAGCCATCGGCGAGGATCGGCCGGCCCGCCGCGACGTCGAGCAGCTCCGCCGTCAGTATCCACACGAGGTTGCTCGTCTTCGTCACGGTGCCCGTGACGACCCACTGCGCGCCGAGCTTCCGGGCGACCGCCACGGCACACGCGTCGTCGCACGGATTCCCATCCGCCTCGGCCGCGGTCACGGCCTTCGCCACTCGGGCCGAGTCGACGAGCGTGACGTCATCCGAGGCGAGCAGCGTCGCGACGAGCTTCCGCGTCGCGGCCTGCGCGACCGCCGTATCGCCGGGCTCGGGCACGGTGGCGTGCTGGCCGTCGAACCGCAGGTCGAGCACGGCGACCGCCGGACGGGCGCCGGCCGCCTGCGCCGGCAGGCGACCGGAGAAGAGCATCGGCAGTAACCACCCGCAACGGCGCAAGCTCAAGTTGGTCTCCCGGTCGTGCAATGCTGGGGACGGCTGTAATGTAGTGCCGATGACCACCGCACGCGCCGCGGCGACCGACGCCCGGGCCGCCGTCGTCGCCGGCTTCCTCGGCTGGAC
>QHVD01000302.1:0-12146 GCA_003222235.1 Gemmatimonadota bacterium
CTGTATCTCCTGCGAGGGTTCGGGATCACGGCGTGGACGCACGCGCTCTACGACGTATCACTGCTGGTGATACGGTAAACAGTTACGGACGCACGTGCGCTTTTGCCAGCTCCCGTAACCTGAAGCGTTGGATCTTCCCCGTCGCCGTCTTCGGCAGCTCCGGAACGAACACGATCCAGCGCGGATACTTGTAGGGCGCGAGCCGACTCTTCACGAAGGCCTTGAGCTCTTCTTCCAGCGCCTGAGTCGGCGGCCGGCCGGGGACGAGCACGACGAATGCGAGCGGTTTGACGAGCTCGTCCTGGTCGGACGCGCCGACGACGCCCGCCTCCACGACCGCCGGGTGCTCGGCCAGGGCGCTCTCCACCTCCGCGGGCGAGACCCAGATCCCGCCCGCCTTGATCATGTCGTCGGCGCGGCCGGCGTACCAGAAGTAGCCGTCCGCGTCGCGCCGGTACTTGTCGCCCGTCCGCAGCCACTCGCCTACGATCGTTTGCTTCGTGAGCTCGTGCTGGTTCCAGTATGCCGAGCACGCGCTGTCGCCCCTGACGAGGAGATTGCCGACCTCACCGGTCCGAACCTCACGGCCCTCGTCGTCCGCGACCTTCGCGTCGTAGCCCGGCACGAGCGTGCCGCTCGAGCCGGGCCGGACGTGCCCCCGCCGGTTCGCGATGAAGGTGTGGCACAGCTCGGTCGTGCCGATCCCGTCGAGGATCTCGAGCCCGAACTTCTGGAGCCAGCGCTCGTAGATCACCTTCGGCAAGGGCTCCCCCGCCGAGAGGCACAGCCGCACCGAACGCAGGTCGTACGTGCGTTCGGCGTCGGGCACCTGCAGCAGGGCCGCGTACGCGGTGGGGACCGCGAAGAACAGCGTGGGCCGCTCGCTGGCGATGATCTCGAACACTTTCGCCGGCTCCGGGCGGCCGGGGTAGAGCACGGTCGAGGCCCCGACGTGGAACGGGAAATAGAGTGCATTGCCCAGGCCGTAGGCGAAGAACAGCTTCGCGACCGAAAACGTGCGGTCATCCGGCCCGATCTCCAGCACGTGCCGCCCGTACGCCTCGCAGCACATCGGCATGTCGTGCTGGAGGTGCACCGCGGCCTTCGGGACGCCGGTGGTCCCCGACGTGTAGAGCCAGAAGACGACATCGTCCCTCGTCGTCTCGGCGGGGGTCAAGGCGTCGGGCTCGCCCGCGAGCAGATCCCCGAGTGCGAGCTGGCCCGGGCCGGCCGCGCCCGCCACCACGAGATGCTTCAGATATTTCAGCCCAGACCGGACTTCCTCGACCGCCGGCGCCAGCTCGTCGCTCACGATCGCGGCCGCGGCACGGCTGTCGTTGAGCATGTACTCGTAGTCTCGCGGCTTGAGGAGGGTATTGGTGGGGACCGGCACGGCTCCGATCTTGATCGCCCCCCAGAAGGCGTACGCGAGCTCGGGGCCGTCCCGGAGCAGCAGCAACACACGCTCCTCCATTCGGACGCCGAGTCGGCGGAGCGCGTTGCCGAGTCGGTTGGCGCCGGCGTACACGTCGCCGTAGGTGAGTGAGCGCCCCTCGGAGCGGATCGCGAGTCGGGCGGCGCGGCCTTCGTGCACATGCCGGTCCACGAACCAGGCGGCGGCGTTGAAGTGGCGCGACAGCTCCAGGGAATTACCGGTCACGTGCTGAATTCCGCCACGCTCTCGTCCTCCTTCCTTCGAGAGAAGATGTCACCCTCACGGGCGTCCGGCAAAAGGCTCCGCAAGAGAAAGTCCTCACCTTCTGGGTGAGGACTCAAGAAGGGTCGGCGCCGAAGACTCAGGGTGAGTTCCCCCTCTCCCGAAGGGAGAGGGGGCCAGGGGTGAGGACTAAACTGAGAGCGGGCCAGGGGTGAGGACTCAAGGTGAGGACCTACCGGGCCCCGGCGATCCAGCGTTCGATCTTCTCGCGCAGCATGGGCAGGGGTAGCGCGCCGTCCTCCAGCACGTGGTCGTGAAACGTCTTGATGTCGAACCGCGGGCCGAAGGCCTGCTCCGCGAACGCCCGCAGGCGCCGAATCTCCAGCCGTCCCAGCGCGTAGGAGAGCCCCTGCGCCGGCCACACCGGGCAGCGGTCCACGGCCACCTCGGCACGGACACGCGGCACGCGCGTGTGCGCCTCGATGTAGTCGATGCCGTCGTCGCGCGTCCAGTTGAACGCGTTGATCCCGGTGTCCGTCACGAGCAGCGTCGCGGAAAGCGTCAGGTCCGCGAGCTCACCGAGCCGCGTCGTGTCGGACGAGTACAGCCCCATCTCGTCCGCGAGCTGCTCGGCGTACTCCGCCCACCCTTCGCCGAACCCCGGCGACCAGAAATAGCGGGCGATCGCGGGGATGGCTGCCCCGCGCTCGAGCGCGATCGTTCCCTGCAGGTGATGCCCCGGAATCGTTTCGTGGAAGGTCAACGGCTCCAGGTCCCCACGGGACTTGTGCTTCGGATCGTACGTGCTGAGGAGGAAGCGGCCCGGCCGGCTCCCGTCCTCGGCCGGCGCCATCCACTCTCCCACGCTCTGGCGCTCTTGAAAAGCCGGGTACGGCTCCACGACGACGTCTGCCCGGGGAACGATGCCGAACCAGCGCGGCATCCCCGCCTTGGCGCGCGCCAGCGCCGTCCGGGCGTACGCCAGCATCTCGTCGCGCGAGCGGAAGGTGTACTTGCGGTCGCTCCTCATGCGCTTGAGCAGCCCGCTCACGTCCCGAGTCCCGAAGCTCCGCTCGGCGATCGCCCGCATCTCGGCCTCGAGCTCCGCGACGGCCGCGCGACCCAGCCGGTGAATCGAATCGGGCGAGAGCGCGAGCCCGGTCGTCGCTCGGATGCTCGCGCGATAGCAGGCGAAGCCATCGGGATTCGCCGCCACGCCGATCGCCTTGCGGGCGTTCGGGAGGTACTCCTTCGCCAGGAAGTCCCGATAGCGGCGCACCGCCGGAGTGATGTCCGTCTCGATGATGCGCCCCAGCTCGGCGCGAAACGCGGGCGAGGAATCGCGCAGCGCGGGCGCGAACAGCGGTGAGCGCTCGCGGGAGGTCTTGAGTAAGGTCTTGAGCTCCGCGAGCACCAGCCGCACGTTGCCCTGGGGCGCCGAGTAGCCCAACCGCAAGCCTTCGCGCTGGTTCGCGATCTGGCCCGCGATGTAGCCGGGGATGGCCCGCCACCGCACGAGCACCTGAGCGCGCCGCGCCTCCGTGCCGACGGGCTGCGCCGCCGCCAGGGCGGCGACGGTCGGCAGCCACCCGCCGTCTGCCTGGCTCACGTTCCAGAGCGGGTAGCGGCACACGCGCGTCGCGATCGACCCCTCGAGCGACGCGCGCATGATCGCGTAGGCAATCCACTCCGGCCGTCCCACGAGCGCCGACCGATCGATCCGCCGCAGGTCCGCCAGCCACGCGTCTTCCCGCGCCTGCCACCGCGCGGTGGCGTCGGGCGACTCGTCGGGAAACCGGTCGTGGTGAAAGCCCGCCACACCGTCGAGGGTCGCCTCGTCGGGATGACGCTCGAAGTAGGCGGTGACGTAGGAGTCGGACAGCTGCCGCACCCGGGCCGCGAGCGAGTCCCGCTCGCTCGCCTGCGCGGCGGCGCACGCCGCGCCCACGAGGAGGGCGCCGGCAACCGTGGCGGCGCGGCTCATCCCTTGAGGTACAGCCGCCGCGGGTCCAGGACTTCGCGGAGTAGACGCACCTCGGTTGCGCTCGGGGGCTCGACCCGCCCAAGCCGCGGCCGGCGCCGGAGCGACCACCCCACCTCACGCCGCACGTCGGCGTCGTCCACTCGGGGATAAAGCGCCGCGAGCACCATCTCACCCGTCGCTTCGTCCGCCTCGAGGATCGCCTTGTCGGTGATCACCTTCACCGGCCCCGCCCCGGGCATCCCGAGCCGGCTGCGGGGAACCCCGTCGTGACGCTGGCCCGGACTCGTGATGAAGTCCACACGTTCGGGGAACGCGCGCAGGCTGAGCTTGCTGACGATCAGGAGCCGTCGCGCGTGGATCGCGATCTCGGCGGCGCCGCCGCTGCCCGGGAGGCGCACGGCCGGTCGCTCGTACGAGCCGACCACGGTCGTGTTGATGTTGCCGTAGCGGTCTACCTGGGCACCGCCCAGGAACCCGACCTCGATCCTGCCGCTCTGCAAGATCGACTGGAATACGTCGGCCATCCCGCAGACCATCGAGGACCCCGTGACGAGCGCCGGGTCGCCGATGGACACGGGCAGCCGCTCCGGGACGGCGCCGATCGCCCCCGATTCGTAGATCAGCACGAGCCGCGGCGCGTGGGTGCGGCGCGCCAGGTTGCACGCGAGGTTCGGAAGCCCGATCCCGACGAACACGACCTCTCCGTCGCGCAGCTCACGCGCCGCGACGGCGGCCATCATCTCGTCCGGCGTGTAAGGGGCGGTGCTAGAAGCCGTAATTCACTCCGCTGGAGAAGCGTTCTCCCGCCCTGAGCCTGGCGGCCAGTCCCGGCTGCTTGCGCACGTAGGCGGCCCGGTCCGGGACCGCGTAGATGAACTCGTCGAGATAGCGCGCCAGCTTGTCGGGGTCGCGGGAGATCGGCTCCCACGCCAGATAGAAGTCGTTGTCGCGGTCGTAATAGCCCTGGACGTAGGACGGGTGCGCGCCCCACGGCTCGACCACGACGCCGTGCACGATCATCCCGGGGATGACGGTCCGGTTCGGGTCGGAGCGGATGACCGATTGGTCCACCAGCTCCTCCACGACCACGATCACGCGCTGCGAGGCGAACGCCGCTTCCTTCTGCACGCCGAGCAGTCCCCAGATCTGCGTGTTGCCTTCCGCATCGGCTCGCTGGGCGTGGACGATCGTCACCTCCGGGTTCAAGGCGGGTACGGTCGCGAGCTGCTCACCGGTGTAGGGACACGTGACCGTCCTGATGCGCGGGTTCACGCGTGGCAAGTCCGTGCCCATGTAGTTCCGCAGCGGCCAGAACGGAAGCCGCGCCGCGCCCGCCGAGAACCGGGCCACCATTCCGAAATGGGAGTACTCCTCTATTTCCAGGGGCGCCGCGCCCTTCCCCTCGACGGCACGCCGGAAGGCATGCAGCGAGCCGACGCCGGGGTTGCCCGCCCACGAGAAGGTGAGCTTCCGCGCGCACCCGGCGGCGATCATCTGGTCGTAGATCAGATCGGGCGTGAGGCGGGCCAGAGTGAGGTTGCGGCGGCCCTGCCGGATGATCTCGTGCCCCGCGGCAAAGCAGATCAGGTGGGTGAACCCCTCGATGACGACCGTGTCGCCGTCGTGGACGAAGCGCGCGACGGCGTCGCGCATGGACATGACCTTGGAGACGTCCCTCAGTCCGCCATCTCTCGCAGACACTCTTCGATGATCCGCAGCGCCGTGTCCACGTCGTACTCGTCGATGACGAGCGGCGGCGCCAGTCGGAGCGTGCTCCTTCCCGCGCCCAGAAGCAGCAGACCCTTCTTGAACGCCCGCTCCACGAGGTCGTGCGGGATCGCCGGCGCGGGCTCCCGGGTATCGCGGCCCTCCACGAACTCCACTCCGATCATGAGGCCCCGACCCCGCACGTCGCCGATGGAGGGGTACCGCTCCTGCAGGCGGCGGAGACCGGCGAACAGCCGCTCCCCCATCGTGGTGACGCCGGGGAGCAGCTCGTGCTCAACGAGGTCGATGGTTGCGAGCGCCGCGGCGCAGCAGACGGGGTTGCCGCCGAACGTGCTGCCGTGTGTCCCGGGCTGCCACCGCATGACCGACTCCTTCGCGATGATGGCCCCGACCGGCATCCCACTCGCGAGCCCCTTGGAGACCAGCAGCACGTCGGGCTCCAGGCCATCGTACTCGCAGGCGAACATCTTTCCCGTCCGCCCGATGCCGGTCTGCACCTCGTCGCACACGAGCAGGATGCCATGACGATCGCACAGCTCGCGCAGCGCCTTGAGGTAGCCCGGGGGAGGCACGATGTAGCCGCCTTCGCCCTGAATCGGCTCGACGAAGATGGCCGCCACGTCCTGCGGATCGACCTTCTTCACGAACAGGTCGTCCTCGATCGCCGTCACGCACCGCATGGTGCACGCGGGCTCGCGCCGGCAGTAATCGCAGCGGTACCGGTAGCCATAGGGGACGTGATGGACCTCGGGCACGAACGGGCCGAACCCGGCCCGCTGCGCCGCCTTACTCGCCGTGAGGCTCAGGCCGCCCATCGTGCGCCCGTGGAACGCGCCCGTGAATGCGATCAGCGCGGCACGACCCGTGGATTGGCGCGCCAGCTTGATCGCCCCCTCCACCGCCTCGGTGCCCGAGTTCGTGAGGAACACCCGCTTCTTGCTCGATCCTGGCGCGAGCCTCGCCAGGCGCTCGCACAGCGCTGCGAAGCCGTCGTAGTAGAAGTCGCTGCCGCAGATGTGCAGGAACCGGCTCGCCGCCTCCTGGATCGCACGCACCACCTTGGGATGGGCATGCCCCGTCGCGGCTACGGCGATGCCGCCCATGAAGTCGAGAAAGCGGTTCCCGTCCACGTCTTCCACGATCGCCCGCTCGCCGCGGGCGACGACCAGCGGGTATTCCTTGCGGTAGGACGTGGACGCCCAGCGGTCCTGGCGTTCCACGATCGCCCGGGCCTTCGGGCCCGGTGGCGTGACCACGATGCGGGGATAATCGCGACCCTCGTCGATCACCGTGCGGCTCACTGTGCCACCACCTTGACCGCTTTCAGCGTGTCCTGCAGGGCGCGCGCCAGCAGTGCCACGACTTCGTCGATCTCGCCTTCGGTGATGATGAACGGCGGCGCGACCAGCACGAGGTCGCCGTTGACGCCGTCGGCGTGACCGACGTTGGGCCACACGGTGAGCCCCGCCTCGAGCGCGGCGTCCGTGAACGTCTCCGCGAACCGCGCGTTGCGCGGGAACGGCGCCCGGGTCGCCTTGTCCTCGACGAACTCGATGCCGGCGAGCAGCCCGCGACCGCGCACGTCACCGACGTGCGGCAGCCCCTTGAGCGTCGCCAGCCGCTGGTGCAGCACCACGCCGAGCTGGGAGCAACGCTCGACCAGCTTGTGCTGCTTGAGGTAGCGAACCGCGGCGAGACCCGCGGCGCACGCCACGGGATGGTGCGAGAAGGTCTGGGCGTGCAGGAAGTCTCCCGAGCCGCCGGCGATCGCGTCCAGGATCCGCTCGGGGGCGGCCACGGCCGAGAGCGGCGCGTATCCCCCCGAGATCCCCTTGCCGAGCGTCATGATGTCGGGCGCGACGCCGTACGGCTCGATCGACCACCAGGTCCCGGTGCGCCCCGCCCCGCACAGGATCTCGTCGGCGATGAACAGCACCCCGTGGCGGTCGCAGATCTCCCGAATCCGGTGGAAGTACTCGGGCCTCGGTGTCGAGGCCCCCGTCGAGGATCCGCCCACCGGCTCCGCGATGAAGGCGGCGACGGTATCGGGACCCAGCCGCTCGATCGCGTCCTCGAGCGCCGCGCCGCTGCACACGGGGCACTGCGGATCCTGGCCGCGGCAGCGGCAGCGGTACGGATACGACGCGGGGACCCGGTGCACGTCCACGAGCCACTCGCGGAACATCGTCTTGTAGTGCTCGCGGGCGGAGGCGGAGAGAGCGAGAAGGGTGTTACCGTGGTAGCCGGGCGCGAGGGCGATGATCTTGTGCTTGCCGGGCTTTCCGGATTCGACCCAGTACTGACGCGCGAGCTTCAGGGCCGCCTCCACTGCCTCCGAGCCGCTCGAAAGGAAGTACAGCTTGTCGAGATCGCCGGGAAGCGTGGCGGCGAGCTCGGCGGCGAGCTCCTCGACCGGCCCGTGGGTGAATGCCGTGCCCGAGAGGTAGCCGAACGACCGCGCCTGGCGCGCGAGCGCGTCGGCGATCTCCGGGTTCGAGTGGCCCAGATTTGCGGCGTAGGCCCCGCCCACCGCGTCGAGATACCGCTTGCCGTTCTCGTCGTAGAGGTAACACCCGTCGCCGCGCACGATGCGCGAGAAATCGCGCCCGAGCTTCCTGTAGAAGACGTGGCTGTCGGGATACCTGTAGGCCATCACCCGCTCTCCCCGTTCTGTCGGGATACCTGTAGGCCATCACCCGCTCTCCCCGTTCTCGCCCCGCGGAAAGCTACGGCGCGGGCATCCTCCGGTGTAGGGGCGCAGCACTGCTGCGCCCCGCATGCGAGGCCCCGCCGCTCGCTGATCGGTTCACGTGGCCGTAACTTAGCGGCACCCGGCCCAACTCCCATGACCAGGATCCAGAGTCTCCTCACCGCCGCCGTGCTGCTGCGACTCACCCCCGCGCTCGCCCAGACGGGCGTCATCGCCCCGAACGAAAACCTCGTCACCGACGGGCTCCCGCCGATTCCGGTCGCGATCGCCGAGGCCGCGCGCCGCTACAGCGACTTCCACTCCGCAGCGTTCTGGGACTGGCACCCAACCCGGCGCGAAGCGATCATCGGCACCCGCTTGGGAGACGTGCAGCAGGTGTACCGGCTGAGGTCCCCGGGTGGCGAGCGCACCCAGCTCACCTTCTTCCCCGACCCCGTGTCCGGCGCGTCGTACCAGCCGACCGACGGCCGCTACATCGTCATCACGAAGGACTCGGGCGGCGCGGAGTTCTTCCAGAAGTATCGCTACGACGTCACGACCGGCGAAATGACCCTGCTCACGGACGGCAAGTCGCGCAACGTGGGCGAGGCCTGGTCCCACAAGGGTGACGGCTACGCTTACATGTCCACCCGCCGGAACGGGCGCGACCTCGACCTCTGGGTGATGGATCCGAGCGACCCTGCGACCGATCGCATGGTGCTCGAGCTCGAGGGCGGTGGGTACGGGCCGGCGGACTGGTCCCCCGACGACCGGCAGATCTTGCTCTACCAGGTGATCTCGGTGAACGAGAGCTACCTCTGGCTCGTGGACGTGGCGAGCGGTGAGCAGACGCTCCTCACCCCCAAACGCGGCAACGACACCGTCGCCTACGGCTCCGCGCAGTTCAGCCGCGACGGCAAGGGGATCTACCTCACGACCGACCGCGGCTCGGAGTTCCAGCGCCTCGCCTATCTCGATCTCGCGACCAAACGATACCGCTTCCTCTCGATCGGCATTCCGTGGGACGTCGAGCAGTTCGACCTGTCCCCCGACGGGCGCTGGATCGCCTTCGTGGCGAACCAGGACGGGGGCAGCGCGCTGCACGTGATCAACGCCGCGACGGGGGTCAAACGTCCCACCCCGAGGCTCCCGGCGGGTCTCATTTCAGACCTGCGGTGGCGCCACGGCGGAGCGGAGCTCGGCTTCACGCATGCGTCCGCCCGTTCCGGCGCCGACGCCTACTCGCTGGACCTCGCCTCCGGCAAGCTCGTCCGCTGGACTAGGAGTGAGACTGGGGAGGTCACCACCGCTGACTTCGTGGACCCCGACCTGATTCACTGGACGAGCTTCGACGGCCGCTCGATCTCAGGGTTCCTCTACAAGCCGCCTCGACGGTTCGGCGGGCGGCGCCCCGTGATCGTCAACATCCACGGCGGACCCGAGGGTCAGTCGCGGCCCGGATTCCTGGGACGCAGCAACTACCTGGTGAACGAGCTTGGCATCGCCCTCATTTTCCCGAACGTCCGCGGCTCCACGGGCTACGGGAAGACTTTCCTGAAGCTCGACAACGGCGTGCGGCGGGCGGGCGCGTATCAGGACATCGGTGCGCTGCTCGAGTGGATCCGCCGGCGCCCCGATCTCGACGCCGACCATGTGCTCGTGACGGGCGCGAGTTACGGCGGCCACATGACTCTCGTGGCGGCAACCCGCTACGACGACCGGATCTGCTGTTCGGTGGACGTCGTCGGGATCTCGAACCTCGCGACGTTCCTCAAGAACACCTCAGGGTACCGCCAGGACCTGCGGCGTGTCGAGTACGGCGACGAGCGCGATTCCACCACGCGGCTGTGGATGGAGCGCACCGCCCCGCTCAACAACGTGGACAAGGTGACCAAGCCCCTGTTCATCGTCCAGGGGATGAACGACCCGCGCGTTCCGCGGACCGAGGCCGAGCAGATGGTGTCCGCCCTGAAGCAGCGCGGCGTGCCCGTCTGGTACCTCATGGCCAAGGACGAAGGCCACGGCTTCCGCAAGAAGAGCAACCAGGACTTCCAGTTCTACGCGACGATCCTCTTCACCGAGCGCTACCTAACCCCGGGCTTGCGCCCGGGGTTAGTCGGGCCTCCCCCCTGACCCCAGGCACACTGACCCCGGGCACACTGACCCCGGGCGCAAGCCCGGGGTCCTTGGACACCCCCCTCACCCGGGATGCAGGGATCGACGTACCGCTGATCGGCGGTGCCATGTACCCGTGCTCCAACCCGGAGCTCGTGGCCGCCGTTTCGCATGCGGGCGGCATCGGGATCGTCCAGCCCCTCTCGATGATCTACGTGCACGGGCACGATCTCCGAGAGGGGTTCCGCTTGATCCGCCGGCTCACCGACAAGCCCGTCGGCATGAACGTCCTGATCGAGCGGTCGTCCAGGTTCTACCTCGATCGCATGAAGCGCTGGGTGGACGTCGCGCTCGAAGCGGGAGTTCGATTCCTCGTCACCTCCCTGGGCAAGCCACGCTGGGTGGTGGAGCGCGTCGGCCCGGCGGGCGGCGTCGTGTATCACGACGTCACCGAGCGAAAGTGGGCGCTGAAGGCCCTCGACGCCGGCGTTCGCGCCGGCGGGCACGCTGGCCCGCACAGCGCGGAACGCCTCATCGATGAGCTCGGCGACCTGGGCGCGCCGCTCGTGTGCGCGGGCGGGATCGGGGACGAGGCGGGATTCGTGGCGGCGCTCCGCATGGGCTACGCGGGGGTCCAGCTCGGCACGCGGTTCATCGCCACCCCCGAATGCCACGCTCACCCCGACTACAAGCGCGCCATCGTCGAGGCGGACGAGGACGACATCGTGCTGACCGAGCGCGTCACCGGCGTCCCGCTCGCCGTGATCCGCACGCCCTACGTCGAGCGCGTCGGGACCAGGGCCGGGCCGATCGCGCGCTGGATGCTGCGCGGGCGGCGCACGAAGCACCTGATGCGGACCATCTACGCGCTCAACTCCGCCTGGCGCTTGAAGCGCGGCTCGCTGCACGCCACTTCATCCAAGGACTACTGGCAGGCGGGCAAGAGCGTCGCCGCCATCAATGCGATCGAGCCCGCCGGCGAGATCGTGCGCCGGTTCGCGGCCGCGGCGCGGGCGGCCTACGAGGCCGGCTCGCGATCCACCACGTAGACGTTCCGCTGCGCCGTCGGCATGATGATCATGTCGAGCACGTTGACGTGCTCGGGAAGGTTGATGATGTAGGCGATTGCGTCGGCGATGTCGTCCGCCCTGAGCGGCTGGAAGCCTTGGTAGACGCTCCTCGCACGGTCCTTGTCGCCGTGGAAGCGCACGTCGGAAAACTCGGTCTCGACGAACCCCGGGTCGACGCTCGACACCCGGATCGGCGTGCCGGCCACGTCGAGGTTCGTCCCCTCGGTCAAGGCGCGCACACCGAACTTGGTGGCATTGTACACGTTCCCCATGGGGTAGGTCATGTGCCCCGCCGTGCTGCCGATGTTCACCACATGGCCCCGGCGCCGGGCCACCATGTGCGGCAGGATCGCCCGCGTGACGTTGAGCAGGCCCTTCAAGTTCGTATCAATCATCCGGTCCCAATCCTCGGGGTCGCCCTCGTGAACCTTGCTCAGGCCGCTCGCGAGCCCCGCGTTGTTGATGAGCACGTCGGGGACGTGCCCCGCGCCGACGAGCTGCTCGGCGGCGCGGTTCACGGCGGGGCGGTCGCGCACGTCCACCTCCGCGACCAGCACCGTGACGCAGTGACTCGCGCGGAGCTCCGCGTCCAGCTCCTCCAGCCGCTCCTGGCGGCGGGCCCACAAGGCGAGATTCGCGCCCTCGGCCGCGCACCGCCGGGCGCACGCCGCCCCGATGCCGGAGCTCGCGCCGGTGATGAGAATCAGCTTGCCCTTGACCCGATTCATAGTCTCCCAAGATTGGCGACGAGCGTAAGGCTCCGAAAGGGGCGCTCCTTTGCGCGTCGTGGCTTGTCGCGGGACTGCAACGGACTAGGGACCCCCGGCATCGCGGCACCCGGGCATCGCCGCCGGGGTAGGACCGGGCTCAGGCTCGGGACGTGCGCGGTCCCGACGCTCCACT
>QHVD01000302.1:12151-24638 GCA_003222235.1 Gemmatimonadota bacterium
ATCGTTGCCGTTTCTCGCCGCGCTCCTCGGGCTCGTCCTCCCGAGGCAGGCGGTGCGGAACGGCCAGCCGCGACAGATCCCGCAACTCGCGTTCTCCTCGGAGTTTGCGGGCGTGGATCAGGACGGCAACTGCAAGTGGGAAGGGCGGGTAGAAGGCGCAGTCGCCGGACGCGTGACGATCGCGCTCCATCAGGTGGAAAGCCCACTCGAAGCCAGCAATCCCGTGTGGCACGTTCGCTCGCGTTGGAAGGTCGCGGCGGCGCCGCGCGCACGCTCGTTCGAGGCGGAATTGGAAGGGATGGTGGATTGGAAGACCGGCTCGAGCCAGTTGAGCGGGACGATCACGAGCGGTTGGATGAAGGGGGCCTGGGTGCAGGAGGAAGCCCGCTTCGTGAACGGTGACCCGAGGGGAGTGCTGCGCATCATTCCATCCCTCGCGGTGCGCTAGCAGCGACCGCCGGTCAGCGCATGTTCCCCGTATGCCCGAGCGAGTACCGTCCGGGCTGCGGCCAGACGCACAGCCCGTGCGGCTCGTGACCGACCTTGATTCGGTGCGCGAGTCGCCCCGTGCGGGTGTCGAACACGTAGACCTCTTCGTCGTAGCGGCCTGACAGCCACAGTTCGTTGCCGTCCGCGCTCACGTTGCCCATGTCCGGGCTGCCGCCGCCCGGCACGGGCCAGGTCGCGACGATTTTCTGGGTCGCGGGATCGAGCACCGTGATGCTCCCCGGCCCGTGCCGGCCTCCGGCGACCGTGTTCCAGCCGCGGTTCGAGATGTACATGAGGTGCCCGTCCCGGCTCGGATAGATCCCGTGGGTCCCCCGCCCCGTCGCGATGAATCCAATCCGCCGAAAGGCATCTGGATCCAGCAGATGGACGCCGTTGGCCGCCATGTCGGCGACGTAGAACACGCGCCCGTCGGGGGAGGAGCGGATGTCCTGCGGCATCGCCGCGCTGCCCAAGCCTGCCGGATCGAGCACCAGGTAACCCACGATCTTCCGGGCCCCGACGTCGAGCTTGAGAACCTGGCCCGAGAACTCGCACGTCGCGATCGCGAACCGCCCGTCGGCCGTGAACTCCATGTGGTCCACGCCGCGGCATGCGGCCGGCACCGACTCCACGAGCCGCATGGTCTGCGCGTCGCGGAAGTCGAGCCGGCGGCGCCGCTCGGCGACGACGATCGCGAAGCGGCCGCCCGGCGTGAAGTACAGGTTGTAGGGGTCGTCGACCGCCACGCTCTTCCCCGCGCGGCCCGTCGTCGGATCGATCGGGGTGAGACTGTTCCCGAGGTTGTTCGCCACCCATAACGTCTTCAGGTCGTACGACGGCACGACGTGCTGCGGCACCGCCCCCGTCGGGAAGGTGCGCCCCACCGTGTACGTAAGCTGATCGATGACCGTGACCGAACCGTCCTTGCTGTTGGGCACGTACACGAGCGGGACGGCGCGTCGCGCGACGGGACTCAGCATCCCGGCGCCCGCCGCGGCATACAGATTGGGCGGCCCCGTGTCCCCCGCGGCCGTGGCCTGAGCTGCGGCACGAGCGGCGAGCATGAGCAGCGCAAGCGAGGATCGAGTCATGGCTGGCATCGCGACGGGGCGCGGATAGTTTACTTCGTCCCGTCTCCAAACAGGAGCCCCCGGGGAACGAGCGCAACGCCAGGATCTTCTGGCCCGGGCGCTGCCCTAAGGGGAGAACGATGTCTCGTTTCACGGCTCGCTCCACCATGGCACTCAGGGTCGCAGCGCTGGTCGCGCTGCCGACTGCCGCCCCCGCCACCTCGGCCACCCAGACCCGGGTCACGTCGCCCAAGGAAGCGCTGGGATTCGACATCGGCGACGACTACCATCTGGCGACCTACACCCAGCTCGAGGCATACTGGGCGCGGCTCGCCAGGCAATCGCGCCGCGTCGTGCTCCAGGAGATCGGCAAGACCGCCGAGGGCCGCCCCCAGCTCATGGCGATCGTCACGTCCCCCGAGAACCACAAGCGCTTGTCCCGCTACAAGGAGATCGCGCGTCGCCTCGCGCTCGCCGGGGGGCTCACCGACGAGCAGGCCCGGGGGCTCGCAGCCGAAGGCCGGACCGTCGTGTGGATCGACGGCGGTCTGCACGCCACCGAAGTGCTGGGCGCGCATCAGCTCATGGAGCTCGTCTACGAGATGGCGACTCGCGACGATCCCGAGACGCGCCGGATCCTGAACGACGTGGTCCTGCTCGCCGTCCACGCCAACCCCGACGGCATGGAGCTCGTCTCCGGCTGGTACATGCGGGAGCCCGACACGCTGCGGCGCTCGATCGACCACATCCCCCGGCTCTACCAGAAATACATCGGGCACGACAACAACCGCGATTTCTACATGGTGAGCCAGCCGGAGACCGAGAACCTCGCCCGGGTCATGGTTCGCGAGTGGTTCCCGCAGATCGTCTACAACCACCACCAGACCGGTCCGCCGGGAACGGTGTTGTTCGCGCCGCCGTTTCGGGATCCGTTCAACTACCACTACGACCCGCTGATCCCGCTCGGTATCGAGATGGTGGGGGCCGCCATGCACGCGAGGCTCGCAGCCGAGGGGAAGCCGGGCGCCACGATGCGCGCTGGCTCGCTCTATTCCACGTGGTGGAACGGCGGCCTCCGCACCACGGCGTATTTCCACAACATGATCGGCCTCCTGACCGAGACCATCGGGAACCCTACGCCGATCGAGATCCCCTTCATCCCGGATAGAGAGCTCCCGAAAGGGGATATGGCCTACCCGATCGAGCCCCAGCGGTGGCGCTTCCGGCAATCGATCGACTACTCGCTGACGATGAACCGCGCCGTGCTCGACTTCGCGTCACGCTATCGCGAGACGTTGCTCTACGACATCTACCTGATGGGGAAGCGTTCGATCGAGCGCGGCAGCCGCGACAGCTGGACCATCCATCCGCAGGTCATCGAGGCGGTGAAGGCCGCAGCCGCGAAGGACAGCGCCGCGCGCGACACGACGCGCGGGCGGCGCGGCGGGGAGGGTATCGTGCCCGGGAAGCTCGTGGCGTTGCTCCACGACCCCCTCCAGCGCGACCCCCGGGGCTACACCATCCCTGCCGACCAGCCGGATTTTCCCACCGCGACCAAGTTCGTGAACGCGCTGATCAAGAACGGGATCGTGGTCGAGCGCGCGACGCGCGATTTCGAGGTGGCCGCGAAACGCTACCCGCCGGGGTCGTATGTGATCAAGACCGCTCAGGCGTTCCGGCCCCACATCCTCGACATGTTCGAGCCGCAGGACTATCCCAACGACTTCGCGTACCCCGGCGGCCCGCCCATCCCGCCGTACGACAACGCCGGTTGGACGCTCGCCTATCAAATGGGCGTGCAGTTCGACCGCATCCTCGATGCGTTTGAGGGCCCGTTCGAGAAGATCGCAGGATTCGCAGCGCCTCCGCCCGGAGCCGTGACGCAGGCCGACGGAGCCGCCGGGTTCCTGCTCGCGCACGAGCTCAACGACGCCGCCGTCGTCACGAACCGCTTGCTTGCGGCTAAACAGGACGTGTATTGGCTCACCGAGCCGTTTCAGGCGAACGGCCGCGCGTATCGGGCGGGCACGATCTTCATCCCGGCGACTGCCGCGACCTTGCCGATCTTGCGCGCGGCGGCCGGCCAGCTCGGGCTCGGCTTCGCCGGCGTCGCGATGAAGCCGGCCGTGGCCGCGCTGCGGCTCCGCCCCGTGCGGATCGGGCTGTGGGACCGCTACGGCGGCTCGATCCCGTCGGGCTGGACCCGCTGGCTGCTCGAGCGGTTCGAGTTCCCCTTCGAGGTCGTGTACCCCGTGACCCTCGACGCGGGGCCGCTCGCCGGCCGCTTCGATGTCCTCGTCCTTCCCGACGGCGCAATGCCCGACTCCGGGCGGCGCGAGGAGGACTCGCAGCCCGACTCGCTGTCCGTCCCCGCCGAGTACCGCGCCCGCCTCGGCCGCGTCACGCTGCAGACGACCGTGCCTCAGCTCCGGCAATTCGTCGAAGCGGGCGGAACAATCATTGCCGTCGGCGCCTCGACGAGCATCGGCCGGTACGCAGGGCTCCCGCTCGCGAACCACCTGGTCGAGGATGGCAGGCCGCTCCCCAGCTCCAAGTACTACGTGCCCGGGTCCGTGCTTCAGATTCGGATCGACACCACCCGCCCGCTCGCCTCCGGCATGGGTGAGCAGGCCGACGCGTTCCTCGACAACAGCCCGGTCTTCGATCTCGAGCCCGCGGCGATCGGGATGGGCGCGCGCCCCGTGGCCTGGTTCGACACCGAGCGGCCGCTGCGCAGCGGCTGGGCTTGGGGCCAGCGCTATCTCAAGGACGGCCTGGCCGTGGTCGAAGCAGAGGTGGGGAAGGGCAAGCTCTATCTCTTCGGCCCCGAGATCCTGAACCGCGGGCAATCGCACGGGACCTTCAAGCTTTTCTTCAACGGGATTTATCTTGCCGGGGCGACGCCGGTGGCGGAGTCGGCGGCCGGGCCGGGGTCGCGTTGAGCGGTGCACGCCGCTTGCCAAACCATCGAGCCCGCCGCACCTTCCCTGCCATCCACCCTCCCCCTCAGGGTTCCAGCCATCGTCACACCCAGGAGGCCCTCGTGAAACCCGTCCGCTGGTCTCTGGCGGTCCTCGTCGCTGCTCTGATCGTCACCGGGTGTGGGCACGATGCTGGGACCGGCCCCACGACGCGGGAGAGCTCGCCCGATTTCTCGCGTCGCGGCCGCCCCTCGACCGGCGGGCCGGCCTCCTATGTGATCCTCCACGGTGGCGGCTCGCTCCCCCCCGGTCTCGCGCGCCATGTGGAGGCGGCCGGGGGAACCCTAACGGGGGCGCTACCCCAGATCGGCGTCACCTTCGCGACCTCGGGGGCGACGGACTTCGCGACACGCGCGTCGTGGATCCCGGGCGTGGGCACCGTCGCGCGGGATACGCTCGTCCGCTGGGTCGGCCCGAGCGATCGCGGCGTCCCGCTCGGCGACGCGGGTCCGGGCGGCGGCGTCGGGGCCGCCGGAATCGGAAACGACGAGCGCTTCTTCCCCGTCCAGTGGGCGCTCCAGGCCATCGACGCACCTGCCGCGTGGGATGCCGGCGCGCGAGGCAGGGGCGTCCGGGTCGCCGTGATCGATGGGGGAATCCGCAACACGCATATCGACCTTCGGGACAACATCGACAATGCGCGATCGCGGTCGTTCGTGCCGGGCTTCGCGTTCAACCAGGACGTGGGTCCGTTCTCCCACGCGACGCACGTGGCGGGAATCATCGCGGCCGAGCACAACGGTATCGGGACCATCGGCATCGCCCCGGAGGCGACCATCATCGGCGTGAAGGCGCTCCACGCCGATTCGGGGACCTTCGCCGCGGTCATCCAGGCGATCGTGTACGCCGCCACGCCCATCAGCGAGGGCGGCGCCGGCGCTGACATCATCAACATGAGCCTCGCTGGCAGCTTCTACCGGCGGGGGCGGGACGCCGCGTTGCTCGCCGCGGCGCTGGGACGTGCCACGAGCTACGCCCACCAGCGGGGGGTCACCGTCTTCGCGGCCGTGGGGAATGAGGCGACGGACTTCGATCACTCGCGCAACTTGGTTGTCCTCCCCGCCGAATCGCCGCACGTGATTGCGATCGCGGCGACGGGACCCGAAGGGTTCGGGCTGGGCGCGACCAACTTTGACCGTCCGGCGTCGTACACGAACTTTGGTAAGTCCCTAGTCTCCTTCGCGGCGCCGGGTGGAGACGAAGCGCTGTTCAACACACCCCAAGGGACCGCGAGCTGCACGCGGGCCCTGGGCACCGGATCCCTGACGCTGCCGTGCGGGGTATTCGATTTCGTGCTGAGCCCGGGCAGCCTATACGCCGACAACGGGTACTTCTTCGCCGAAGGCACGAGCGCCGCAACGCCCGCTGCGGCCGGTGTCGCGGCGCTGATCATCGAGAAGTACGGGAGGATAGGCCCGGCTCGTGTCGAGGCGCGGCTCCGCCACTCGGCGGATGATCTGGGCAAGCGTGGGAAGGATGACTTCTACGGCCTCGGTCGGGTCAACGCATTCAACGCCGTGCGCTAGTGCCGTTCCAACTTGATCGGACTAATGACACACCGGTCGGCGAGCGCCAACGGTGAGGTGCCGAAGGCTCCCGACGCTCGGCGAGAATAGTTGGAACGGCGCTAGGCTGACGACCAGTCGATGAGAATCTTCCCGGTGTTCCGGTTCTCGCGCATGCGCTGAAACGCCTCGGCGGCCCGCTCGGGAGGGAACACCGAGTCGACGTGCACCTTCAGCGCCCCGGACGCGAAGCCGGGAAGGTGCCCGCTTCTGCATCAGCAACGCCAGATCCGCTTCGACCTTGGCGCCGCCCAAGGTGGCGATCACGACGATGCGTCCCCCGACCGCCAGCACTCTGAGATCGCGCGCGAGCGTCGCGGCACCAACGGGGTCCAACACCACGTTGATGGCGTTCCGCCCCCAGCGCTCCTCGATCACGTCCGCGAAATCGCACTGGCTCGTGTCCACCGCGAGGTCGGCCCCGGCCCGCTCGAGCGCCGGGAGCTTCTCCGCCGTCCGGGTGGTCGCGGCCACACGCGCGCCGCGGAGCTTCGCGACCTGGATCGCCGCGAGCCCGACACCCGATGCGCCCGCATGAACGAGCACCGTCTCGCCGCCCGTGGCCTCACCCTCGACGACGAGATTGACGAACGCCGTGAGGAACGCTTCGGGGATGCCGGCTGCGGCGATGAGATCGGGCCGCGGCGGCGTCGGGAACAGCAGGCCCGCGGGGACGGCGGCGTACTCGGCGTGCCCGCCGCCGGCCAGGAGGGCGCAGACCCGTTCCCCCGTCTCCTCCACGGTGCCCGACACCTCCAGCCCCAGGATCTCGGACTCCCCGGGCGGCGGCGGATAGCGGCCCGCGATCTGCGACAGGTCGGCCCGGTTCACGCCGGAGGCGGCGACGCGCACCAGGACTTCATCGGCCTTTGGGACCGGCAGCCCGGCTTCGCGCAGCTCGGCGACGTACCGGGCGTCCTGGGCGGTGGCGTGCAAGAACTTCATCACGCCTCCGGCCTGGAGCAATCGGTGACGCACCCGGTGGCCCCGGAGGTGAGGCTCCCAGGCGTTATGTTAACCACGCCATGACACGACGTTGCAGCTGGGCGGACGGCGATCCACTCATGGAGGAGTATCACGACCGGGAATGGGGTGTGCCGCTGCATGGCGACAAAGAGCTGTTCGCAAAGCTCATCCTCGACGGCTTCCAGGCGGGGCTGAGCTGGGCGATCATCCTGCGCAAGCGGGAGCGATTCCTGGAAGCGTTCGAAGGGTTCGATCCGGAGCGCATGGCGTCCTACGACCGGAAACGGATCAGCCGACTGCTGAAGGACCCCGGGATCGTGCGCAACCGCCAGAAAGTCGAGGCCGCGGTGGCCAACGCCCGTGCCTTCCTGGACTTTCAAGAGACACACGGCTCCTTCGACGCGTTCCTGTGGAGCTTTGTGGGCGGCGTGCCGAAGCAGCATGCTCGCAAAACACTGCGGCAGATTCCCCCGCGGACGAGGGAGTCCGACCGCATGAGTGCGGAGCTCGGCGAGCGTGGCTTCCGTTTCGTGGGACCGACGATTTGCTACGCGTTCATGCAGGCGGTGGGGATGGTGAACGACCACCTCGTCACCTGTTTCCGACACGGCGAGCTGCGGCGTCTCACCGCCTCGCGCTAGCCCCTTTAAACTCAAGTGTAGCCGCAAGTTCGGGGAGCGCGACCGGCGTCGGCGACGACGCCGTCGTATATTGGAGCCCGTATTCCTCTCGTCGGAGGGGCTAATGCCGAGGCGCTTCCTAGTTGGGCTCGTCCTGATCGGCCTCGCGGCCTGCAGCGGTGGAGCCAAGAAGGACGCCGGGTCGGTGGGACACAGAGTATCGAGCGCCGCGCCAGTCACACACAACTCCTCACCCGCCCCGGTGCACAACAACCCGGTGCACAACAAGAAGAAGACGCCTGCTCGGCCGGACACGTCCGCCAAGCAGCGAAACCCGCTGACCAACGAGTAGCCCGGCGTGCAGCAGGAGGACCTCGATGGCACCGATCACGCTTGATCGCTTCGTGAAAGAGCTGGAGAATCTCCAACGAGACATGGACGCAAGCAAGCTGAAGACCAGCGAGTACGACCAGCGCCTCGCCCGCGCGATCCAGGAGTTACGGGAGCTCAAGCTCGACGCCGACCGCCCCGCCGTGAGCGCGGCGCTGGCGCAGGCGCTCCAGCGCGGCGTCATCACTCCCTCCGTCAAGGCGCATATCGAGAAGCGTCTGGGGCTGGCGTGATCGTGGGGTCGGCGCCCGGAGCAGTGACTAGGGCGACCGCTCGCCGGCCCGGCTACGCCGACATCCTCTGCAGCTCGCTCTCTACCCGCTCGACATCGGGTGCCTCGCCCAGCGACTCGAAGATCTCGCGGGCGCGCTCGAGATAACCGCGGGCCTCCTCGTGCTGGCCCAGCTGATTCTTGAACAGGCCGTATTCGACATAGACGCGCGCCGAGATCGCGGGGGAACGCTCGAGCGCGCGGCTCAGCTCGATCGCCTGCTCGAAGAAGACGAACCCCGTGTCGTCTAACTGCTGCCCCCGCAGCTTTCCCATGAGCGTATAGATCTGCACGAGGCGGCTTGTCAGGTTCTCGGCAATCGCGACTTGCTCCGCGCGCCGCAACTCCGCCTCGGCCTCGAGGAACCGGCCGGTCTCGAGCTGCAGCTCGGCCAGGTTGAGGCGGATCGAGACCTCCAACCCGGCATCCCGGGGCGCCCGCTGCGCCCACGCCAGCGCCTCGCGATAGGTCGCGTAGGCGGCAGAGTGGCGCCCCAGTTGTGCATCGAGCTGACCCTGCCCGTTCAGCACCTGCGCCATTGCGTCCGCCGCGCCGACCGACTCGACCAGTGCCCGGGCGCGCCGCAGGTGGATGTCCGCCGTGGTGAGGTCTCCCTGCTTGCGCGCGAGCATGGCCAGGCTCCGCTCCAACCGGCCGATGCCCCGGGCGTCGCGCGCTCCCTCCGCGAGGCGGAGCCCGCGCCCGTACCACGCCTCCGCCCCGGCCCATTCACTTTGGGCGAGCGCCGCATCTCCTAACCGGTCGCAGGCGATGATCGCGCTCGCCTGGTCGAACTCCGCCTCGGAGATCGCCAGGCTGCGTTGGAAGTGGCGCGCCGCTTCCGTGTAGCGGCCGAGCGCGAGACACACCTCGCCTAGCGAGCGCAGCGCCCCGAGTTCGGGTCGGCGGTCCTGCAACCCCTCCGCGATGGCGAGCGCGGTTTCGTACCACGTGAGCGCCTGGGCCAGCCGGCCGACCTTCTCCTCGGAGCGCCCGGCCTTCACGAGCGCCGCCGCCGCGCCGGCCCCGTCGCTGCGCTGCTGGCACTCGAGCGCCTCAGCGTAGGCGTCGTACAGCCCCCGCATGTGGCCCGCGATGCTGTGCAACAGCGGGGGCAGGTGGCGCCGCAGCTCTTCCGGCTGGACGCCGCGCTTGCCGAGCGTGAGATAGGGACCGGAGCTCGACCACATGGTGCGCTCATCGGGGCGCGAGATCGACACCAGGAGCGCCCGCAAGGGATTGAGCACCTCGAGATCGGGGAGCAGACCGAGGGCCCGTTCCACCCGCACCGGCGCGAGTCCCCCGGCGCCGCCACTCATGGGCCGACCTTCCTCACAGGCCGTACTCCCTCATCTTCCGCGTCAGCGTGTTCCGGTGGATCCCGAGGATCTCCGCGGCCGCGCCGATCTGCCCGCTCGTGTGAGCCAACACCCGCGCGATGTGCCGCGCCTCGACTTCCGCCAGGGTCAAGAGCGCCCCCTGGGGCCGGTCTGGAAGCGCCCGCTCCTCCCCGCGTAACTCCTCCGGCAGGTGCTCCGCCCGCAGCATCTCGTCCGTCGCGACGATGGTGGCTCGCTCGATCACGTTCCGGAGCTCGCGCACGTTGCCGACCCAATTATGGTGGCGCAACAAATCGAGCGCGTTGTCCGAGATCGCGGTGATGCGCTTGCCGTAGCGCTCGGCGAACTGGCGGGCGAAATACGCGGTGAGCAAGGAGAGATCGTCACCCCGCTCGGCGAGACGCGGCAGGCGGATGGTCACCACAGCGAAGCGGTAGTAGAGGTCCTCACGGAATCGACCCTGGGCGATCGCTTCCTTGAGGTCGCGGTTGGTGGCGGCGACGAGCCGCACGTCCACCGGAATCGTCTCGCCGCCGCCCACGCGCTCGATCTCCCGCTCTTGCACGGCCCGCAGGATCTTCGCCTGCAGCGCGAGGCTCATGTCCGCCACCTCGTCCAGGAACAGGGTGCCTCCCCCGGCCTGCTCGAAGCGCCCGATCTTGCGGGCGACCGCGCCGGTGAAGGCGCCTTTCTCGTGCCCGAACAGCTCGCTCTCGAGCAGGTTCTCCGGAATGGCGGCACAGTTGACGGCTACGAACGGCCGGGCCGCCCGCGGCCCGTTCAGATGGATGGCGCGGGCGACGACCTCCTTCCCCGTGCCCGAATCCCCTCGGATCAGCACCGTCGCCGCGCTGGGCGCGACGCGCGCCATGAGCTTGTAGACCTCGAGCATCGCCGCGCTCTGCCCGACGAGCATGTACTGGCCGACCGCGTCCGACTTCACCTCCGGAAGCGGGATCGGGACTTCGCTGGCGGCGGAGCGCACCCGCCCCAACGCGCGCTCGAAATCGTCCCGGCGCAGCGGAACGGTGAGGAGGTCCACCACGCCGAGCCTCTCCGCCCGCAGTGCCAGGCCCATGGAGGGGCGACGCGCGGCGACGATCAAGCGTGGACTCCCCGCCGCGCCCCGCAGTGCATCTACCCACCACGCCAGATCGCCGTCTGCGTGCTCGCCCAGCACGGCCAACACGATGTCCCAGCGCGCGGCGGCGAGCTGGCGCACGGCCAGCGGCAGTTCTGGAACGCTCTCGAACTCAACATCGGCTTGCGCGGCCCACTGTTTGATGTTCTGGAACACCCCGGCGGCCCCCTCGGTCGCGACCGCCAGGACGCGCAACACGGGTGGGCCCTCCTGGTGCGGTGCGTGGGGCAGGCCCAAGGATTCAGTCGCAACCGACCGGCTCATGCCATCATTCCCGCGCCCCCCACATACCGGGCGACCAGCACCAATGCATCATCCGTACCCTTGCCATAGCGGGCCAAGATATGATCCGCAAGCTGCTGCGGCGACGCGTCGCGGGGGAGCCCCTCGGCGAAATGCTCCTTGATGCCGTCGGTAGCCAAGATCACCGTGTCCCCTGGAACGACGGTGCACACCTGGGCCCGGAGCCGCGGCAATTCCGAGCCGACGATGCCGCCGCGCGTCACCAGATTGGTACGTGCCGGCCGCCCTGCAGCATCCGCATGCAGGAGCACGCCTTCAACGTTCCCTACGCCGAGCCAGGTCATCGAGCCCGCGGCGCCGTCGAACAATAAGAGGCTCAGCACGACGCCCCGCGTGCCCAGCAGCGCCCGGTGGCAGCGCTGCAGCAATGGCAGCAGCGGCTCGTGCGCGTGCTGGTCGAGCACCGCCACGGCGGCCCGCGCCGCACTCGCCGCTTCGGCGCCATGTCCCAGCCCGTCCACCACGCCGGCGAGCACGCCCGGCCCAGCCGACTTGACGACGTGGAGGTCGCCCGATTCCCTCTCCCCGGAAAGCGTCCGCATGGCAACCCCCCACTGGATCACCGACGACACGTCCACATCAGACATTCGACCGCTTCCACTTTCGCATCGTCACGGTCGTCCCCTTCCCGAGGCCCGAGACGACCTCGAAGTCGTCCATCAGCCGTCGGGCCCCCGGCAACCCCAGCCCCAGCCCGCCGGAGGTCGAGTAGCCGTCCTGCATCGCGCGCTCGACGTCGCGAATCCCCGGGCCTTCGTCGCGCGCCACCACCTCCAGGGCGTGCCGCTCGCCATTCGCCACGACGCTCAGCGTCATCTCACCCGCCCTGGCGTACATCAAGATGTTCCGCGCGATCTCCGAGATGGCGGCGGCGATGACCGTCTGGTCTCCGCTCGTGAACCCGGCGTCGGCGGCGAGTTGACGACCCTTTTGCCGAGCCTGCACGATGTCGAGGTCACACGTGATCGGTACGCGCACGTCATCAGCCATGGTCGATTCGCCTCTGTGCGCGCGGCTGGACGTCGATCCGACCGCCCTTCAGCCGGTCGAGGAACGCCAGTCCCTCCTCGAGATCGAGCGCGGTCGCCACGCCCTTCAGGGTCAGGCCGAGCTGGACCATCGCGAAGGCGACCTCCGGCTGGATCCCCACGATCACCGTCTCCGCCCCGCGCAGCCGGGCCATGTGCGCGATGTCCCGCAGCGTGCGGACGGCGAACGAGTCCATCACGTCGAGCGCCGTGACGTCCACGATCACGCCGCGGGCCCGGAAGCGCCCGACGCGCTCGACCAGCGCCTCGCGGAGCTGCGACAGGTCCGCATCGGTCAAGGCAGACTGGATCGAGGCGATCAG
>QHVD01000537.1 GCA_003222235.1 Gemmatimonadota bacterium
GCCGTCTATGGGCTCCGGTGCGAGGTCTCGGTCGAGCTCGGCCCACCCCCGATCGTGAATGGGCCGGAGCCGGTCGAGTGGGCCCGGCGCGCGGCGGCGGCGCTGCTGGGCGAGGAGGCCCTCGTCCCGCTGGGCTCGCTCAACATGGGCGCTGAAGACTTCGCGTCGTACCTGGAGCGGATCCCCGGCTGCTTCCTTCGGATCGGCGCCCGAGAGCCCGGCGGCGAGCCGATTCCGGCGCACTCGCCGCGCTTTTACGCAGCCGAGGAGAGCATCTTCGTCGGGGCCGCGGTCCTGGCGGAGGCGGCGCGCGTGGCGTCGGCGGCCGCGAGTCGCCGCTGAGCGGCTAAGGAGCGGGCGCGCTCACCACCGGCAACGCCACGGACGACGGCCACCGCGCAGAGCGGTACACGCGAATCGTCGCCGCGCGGTAATCCGACGCTTTAGCCTCGAAGATGTTGGGGACGAAAACCTGCGGGTTGCGGTCGATCAGCGGGAACCAGGTGCTCTGCACCTGCGCCATGATGCGGTGCCCCTTGAGGAAGCGGTAGTCCTGCGTGTGCAGGTCGATCGTGAGGGGCGTCACCTGGTTCGGCGTGAAGGGCTCCGGCTTATCGAACCGCTTGCGGAAGCGTCCGCGGAACACGTCGTTCGCCACCATGAGCTCCCGCCCCGAGAGCTTCCAGTCCTGGGGGTACTGCTCCGGGTAGACGTCGATCAACTTCACGATCCAGTCGCCGTCGGTGCCGGAGGTGGAGACGAACAGGTGCGCCACGATGTCGCCGGCGACGGTCACGTCCTCCGCGAGCGGCTCCGATTCCCAGGTCAGCACGTCGGGGCGGTCATCGACGAACCGCTGGTCCTCCACCAGCCAGGTCGGCCAATCGGAGCCGTGCGGGGAATACGTCGCCGGAATCGGACACGTAGCTGTCGAATGCATCCGGGCCCCGGCCCCCGGGCCGTTGGAACGAGAGCCGGCCGCCGGCCTGGAAGTAGAGACGTTTCTCGGTCGTGTTGCGCCGCGGCGGCCACGCATCCCACGACTTCCACTCATTGTCGCCGGCCTCGAACGCCATGGCCTCAGGGATCGCGACCTCGCCCTGATCCTTGAGGAAGTGCGCGAACCACGGCGCCAGAATTTTCTCCTGGAAGTACTTGGACGTGGGGCTCCCGAAGTCGATGTCGCCCAGCTTTTGTCCCTCGGGATGCGCCCAGCCGCCGTGGTTCCAGGGCCCGACGACGAGGTAGTTGACGTGCCCGGTGTCGTGCGGCTCGAGCGTCTCGTAGATCTTGAGCGGCCCGTAGAAGTCTTCCTGGTCCCACCACCCGGCCACGTTGAGGGTCGGCACGGTGACGTGCGTCAGGTATGGGGTCGCCGCCTGCCGCTGCCAGAACCGGTCGTAGCTCGCGTGTGCGACGAAATCGTTCCAGCTCGGAATCTTCCCATGGAGGTACTGCGCGTTGACGCGCGACAGGGGACCGAGGTCGAGGTACCACCGGTACGTGTCGTAGCGGTCGAAGTCGAAGGGGTGTTGCTCCTTCGAGGTTTCCATCCGCGTCGCGTACTCGAAGCCGTAGCTCAGGCGGAAGGCGCCGTTGTGATGAAAGTCGTCCCCCAGGAACATGTCCGCGGGCGACGCCTGCGGCGACGCCGCTTTGAGCGCGGGATGGGGGATCGAGCATCGCCATCACGGTGAGCCAGCCCGGATAGGAGATCCCCAGCATCCCTACACGGCCGTTGTTCCGGGGGACGTGGTCGAGCAGCCAGGTGATAGTGTCGTAGGCGTCGGTGCTCTCGTCGATGGCGTTCGGCTCGCCGCGGCTCCGCGGCGGCCGCAACATCACGAACTGCCCCTCCGAGGTGTAGCGCCCGCGGATGTCCTGGAACACGAACATGTAGCCGTCGTCCGCCAGCGCACGATAGTAGCCGCGCAGCGTGCCCGCGGCATGGGCGATGCCGTAGGGGGTGCGCGTGAAGATGAACGGCAGCGACGGGTGCGGTCCCCTGGGCACGAAAATCGTGGTGTGCAGCTTGACCCCGTCGCGCATCGGGATCATGACCTCGGTGAGGTCGAACCCGGGGGCGGAGTCCGGCTGCTGCGCGGCAAGGGGTGGACGCGGGGGCGAGGCGGCGAGCAGGAGGACGAGGGCATACCGAAGCGATCCCATGGTGATCTCGCAGCTGGAGGTTGCGGCTGCTTGCGGGCAACCGGGCGAGGCGTATACTAAGCCCTTCGCGGTTATGTGTACAGATTTGAATACCAATGCCGCCCGCGGAGGTCCCATGACGCGTCCTCGGCTCCCGCTCGTCTCCCCCTCCTGCTGCCTCCTCGCGATCGCGCTCCTCGTCTGGGCGCCCCGCCTGCGCGCTCAGACCGCCGCCACCGGCACCATCGCCGGGCGGGTGACCGACGCGCGCACCGCGCGCGGTCTGGTCGCGGCGACCGTCGAGGTCGATGGCGCGCGTCGCGGGGCCACGACGGACGCCGAGGGCCGCTACCGGATCGCGAGCGTCCCCGCGGGGGACCACGTGATCCGGGTTCGCCGCCTCGGGTACGCGTCCGCGCAGCAATCTGTGACCCTCGCCGAGGGGCAGGAGGCGACCGCGGACTTCGCGCTGCAATTCGCGGCGGTCCCGCTCGACGCGATCGTCATCACCGGAACGCCGGGCGGCGAGCAGTGGCGCGCGATCGGCAACGCGATGTCCAGCATCGATGCGAGTGAGGCGCTCCAGCGCTCGGCGGCGCCGAATCTCGCAGCCCTGCTCGAGACGCGGGCGCCCGGAGTGATCGTCACACCGGGCACGGGGCGGGTGGGCGCGGGCCCGACCATCCAGATCCGCGGGCGGTCGACCCTTTCGCTCAGCAACGAGCCGCTGCTCTACGTGGACGGCGTGCGCGTGAACAACGCCGTCAACACCGGACCGCCCGGGTCGACCGCTCCGGGCGGCTTGTCACTCGGCTCGCAAAACTCCCAGGTGGCTGCGCGCCTGAACGACATCGACCCCGACGACATCGAGCGCATCGAGATCATTAAGGGGCCGGCGGCGGCGACCATCTACGGCACCGAGGCGGCCCGCGGGGTCATCCAGGTCATCACCACGCGTGGCGCCTCGGGCCGGACGCAGTGGACCGCCAAGGTGGAGGAAGGCGCCATCTGGTTCGGGAACCCCGAGGGGCGCATCCCGCTCAATTACGCGATCCACCCGGGGACCGGCCAGCCCGTGGCGTGGCACCCCATCGAGCAGGAGCAAGCGCGGGGGACGCCCATCTTCCACACAGGGCACACCCAATCGTACAACCTCGGTCTGTCGGGCGGGCGGGACGCCCTGAGCTACTATGTCGCCGGCACCTTTACCGACGACGACGGGATCGAGCCCAACAACTCCGGCCGGAGCTTCAGCGGGCACGCGAACCTCGACATCGCGCCGAGCGACAAGCTGCGCGTTTCCGCCAGCACGCACTACTTCCGCAACGCGGCGCACCTCGGCGCCGACGGCGGGCTCTCGCCGCTGTTGGACATGTCCATCGGCCACATCCTCAACA
>QHVD01000536.1 GCA_003222235.1 Gemmatimonadota bacterium
ACGCCGCCTGGGCCGTGGGCGCGGCGTATCTCTTGACCGCGCGGCCCGCCGCGGGCGACGTGCTGATCGTGCTCCAGCCCGCGGAGGAGATCGGCCAGGGCGCCCTCGGCGTGCTCGAGTCGGGAGCGCTCGACGGCGTCGCGGCGATCTTCGGCGCGCACGTGGACCGGCGCTTCGCCGTGGGCCAGATCGTGGCGCAGG
>QHVD01000538.1 GCA_003222235.1 Gemmatimonadota bacterium
GCTGGCTCGTGGCGTAGAGGTAGTTCTCCACCCCGATCACCGCTTTCACCGGGTCTTTCACCCTCATATAGAGGACGGCGTTGACCTTGATCGAGATGTTGTCGCGAGTGATGACGTCCTGGGGCGGGATGTCGAGCGCAACGACGCGCAATGAGACCTTCTGCATCTTGGCGAACAGCGGCGGTAGATAAATGAGCCCGGGCCCCTTCGCGCCCCAGGAGCGGCCGAGGAAGAAGTACACCGCCCGCTCGTACTCACGCAGCACACGCAGCCCGCCGAACAGATACACGCCCACGCCGAGGATCGCGATCAGCACGATGTCCATGGGACCACCTCAGGCCGGGAACGCTTCCACGATGACCGCGGCGCCCTGCCCGCCACCGATGCAGGCGGAGCCGAGGCCGAAGCGCTTCTTCTGGCGCCGCAGCGCGTGGAGCAGGTGGACCGTGATGCGCGTGCCGCTCGCCGCGAGCGGGTGCCCGATCGCGATCGCCCCGCCGTGCACGTTGGTCCTGGCGCGGTCCAGCCCGAGCTCCCGCTCTACCGCGAGGTACTGGGGCGCGAACGCCTCATTCACTTCCACCAGGTCCATCTGCTCGAGCCTCATCCCGGCTCTCTGCAAGACCTTCCGCGCCGCCGGGGCGGGGCCGATCCCCATGTACTTGGGCTCGACCCCCACCACCGCCCAGGCGACCAGTCGGCCAATCGGCTTCAGCCCCTCGGCCTTCGCGAAGTCCTCGCTCGCGATCACCGTCGCCGCGGCGCCGTCGCATATTCCCGACGCGTTCCCCGCGGTCACGAGGCCGTCCTTCTTGAAATAGGGCTTGAGCGACATCAGCACGTCGAGCGTGGTGTTCGGCCGCATGTGCTCGTCGGCGCGGAACTCGACCGTCTGACCCTTCTTGTCCTTCACCGGAACGGCAATCACCTCGTCCTGGAAGACGCAGTCGTCCCAGGCCTGCTTGGCGCGCTGCTGGGAAGCCAGGGCGACTTCATCCACCTCCTTGCGCGTGAGCTTGTAACGCTCCGCGAGGTTCTCGGCGGTCTCGGCCATCGAGAGGCCGCACTGCGGATCCCTGAGCGCCTCCCACAGAAGGTCCTCGAGCGGCGCCGCCGGGCCGAGCCGGATGCCCCAGCGGGCTCCGCGGATCACGTGCGGCGCCTGGCTCATGGACTCCGTGCCGCCGCACAGCACGGCGTTCGCCTCACCGAGCAGGATCAACTGGGATCCCTGGGTGATGGCTTCGAACCCCGAGCCGCACAGTCGATTCACGGTCACCGCGGGCACTTCGATGGGGAGACCCGCTTTGAGCCCGACGTGTCGAGCGCAATAGATGGCATCGGCCGAGGTCTGGAGGGCGTTGCCGACCACGACATGGCCGACCGCCGTGGCCGGCACGCCGGAGCGCTCCAAGGCGCAGCGCGCGGCGACGGCGCCCAGATCGGTCGCCGAGTGGTCTCGCAGCGAGCTGCCGAAGGCGCCGAACCCGGTCCGGACCCCTGAGAGGAACATGACGTCTGTATTGGCACCCTGAGTCTTCATGGGAGAAAGCTCCGCGTGAGTGACGGGGAATATCGGCGGTATGGCGGGGGCGCGGTAGGGCGCTGATGCGAGCGGGAGAGACGGACATGCCCCGTCTCTCCCGCCGCCGCTACCCTATAACGGGTCAGTGGATGAAGTTGACCCAGCCCATCTCGTTCGCCACGACCGCGTGGCTGCCGCTCGCGTTGAAGCCGATGTAGCGGGCGCTGCCCCCGGTCCGGACGGAATCGAGCAGCGCGCGCGTGGCACGGTCAAAGACGTAGATCTTGCCGTCGGCGAGCGTGCTGACGAACACCTGCTCGTTGTCGGGGGTGACGGCCACGTCGAACGCGTTGCGTGCCTGCGGCGTGCCGACGGCATACTCGAGGAACTCGGAGCCGTCCGACGACAGATCCCGCACGAGCAGCTCGCTACGCTCGATGTCGGTCGCGAAGAGCAGCGCGCCGTCCCGGGACACTGCGACGTTCTGGATCCGGCCGCCGGCAACCGCCTGGCTCCGGACCACGCGGTTCTTCTCCAGATTCACCGTGCTGATGCTTCCCTCGTCGCGCGCGGCGATGTACATGCAGGGCGCGGAGGGGTGGAACGCCACTCCGGTGAGGATCGTGCCGGCCCCCGTGATCGAGGCGACGACGGCCCGAGTAGCGGTGTCGATCACGTACCACGCCGTAGTAGTCCGTGAGCGCGTAAAGCCACTTGCCGTCGGGGGAGAGGCCGAGCGTCAGGATGCTCCCCTGTGGCACCGTGGTCGTGCCGACGGCCCGGTTCGTCGCCACGTCGATGTAGCTGATGGTCTGCGCGTCCTGATTACCGACGTACGCGGTCCCGCCGTCGGGGCTCATCCGGACCTGCGACGGCAGATCGCCGACCGGGAACGAAGTCGAGAAGGAGGTGGACGGGAGGTCGGCCCGCGCTGCCGAGGCGGCGAGCGCCTGCGTCACGTAAGTGACGCCGGCCGACGAGATCGCGACGGCGAACGGCGTGCCGCTGAGTGGCACAGCCTGGTTGCTCGTGAGCGCGGGGTGA